>NZ_NPJM01000054.1:0-76331 GCF_002251455.1 Prevotella sp. P4-51 | reverse complement strand
GGTTCAAGATTATGTAACTTTGCCTGTGAAAGGCTCCTCTTATTTGTATGCAGATATGAAATCTGCACACAAATAAGAGGGAAAGAATAAAAAATCAGAGCCGTGACACAGTTCTGTTTACACTACCTTTTTACAACCTTTTATACAATACTTATCTTCGTGATGAACGATAGGGCTTATTATTAATTGCTCCCAATCCTATCTTCTGTGTTCCATCCCAATTCGTCAGTTGGTCGGCACAACCATTGGAGCCACCAAGCGAAACGTATGTGTCTGCACTGCATGACATGTGGTCAACAAAAGCGAGGAAGTTGTCAATAGCTTTGTCTGTGAATTGAACTTCATTTGTGGCGAAGAGTTTTGTCCAACTGGTGACACATTCCTGCTTGAAGTCTGTAAAACCATGCCAAGACATATCAGACAAGAACCTTTTTGTTGCCGATTCTATACAGGCTTTAGAGTCCAATCCAATATTATGCTTTACAGCAGATGCCATAATGCCATAGTATATGGAAGCCGATTCTTTCTCGTTGAAGTTGACTCTATCTGTCTTGGCAAAGGAAGATAGAGCTTCATGTCCCTCATGGATGAACTTGTCAAGCACTCCTATGTATCTATTTTGCCGAGCCATGCTTTCACGTTTAGCTTCGGCTTCTTGCCGAGCCTTTTCTTTTGCACCTTCCTCCTTTCGTGCTTCCACTCGTCTCCATGCATCAGTCATTTCTGGCTCTTGCCAAATGGCATTCCAACGAGCCTTCAAATCATTGTACATTTCCATAAGTGTGGTATTATAACTTTTGGCACTGGCGAGTTCTTCCTTCGCATAGACAAGTTGAGTAGTCACTCGCTCCACAGCCTTCTCGTCAAGTTGAGAGATGCGTTGTTTGACTTTGTTGTTTTCTGCCTTTAGCGCATCATTCTCGGCACGAAGTGACTTGTTCTCCTCTATCTGCTTATTGAGATTCTGCATATAGTAAGTGTATGTCTTGTTGACAGACTTGCGTACACCTTCATTCTGTTTGTCACGTTCTGCATTGATGGCTACGACAAGAGCTTTGATAGCTGCGTTGATGTTGTTTACACGCTCCTCACGCCATGCCTTTTGTCCGATAAGAGTAGGAATAGGGATGGCAAGTTCTTTCTTTACGGCATTCATCGCTTCTTGAACAGGAACCTTTATGTTGAGAAAAGGAATGGTCAGCTCCTTCTTGTCGATTGTGGCAAGCACAGCATATTTCTCCACTTTGTCAAGAGCAACTTTCGCCTGACGTTCCGCCTCAAGTACCACCTTGTTTTTGTGCTTGCGTCCCCGTTTCTCTTCCTCTGAAAGTTCATCATAGGAGAAACCTCTTGCCAAGCCATACTTATGACCTACCTTGTTGTAATAGTCGGTATGAAGTTGTGATAAATACTGTGACTTATCCTTTGCTCGCTCTCCCCACACTTTGGCATAAGAGACCCTTTCAACAACACCCTTTGCAACTTCCGATTTTGTGAAGTTGTCACGTTCTTCTTTTGGAAGTGCTCTCCATTCCTTTGTAGAGAGAACCTTTTCTGGATTATCCTTGTGGATATACTTGCTTCCGACGCGCCCACGTTGTTTTACTTGTTCAACAGGCACGGTCTGCACATGGGCATGGATGCTTGTCTCATCACAATGCACATCAAAGCTGATGACATTCTCTTCTCCCCATTTCTCACATGCAAAGCGGTAGGTGTCCAATGCCCAGTCATAGATGCCTTTTTGTAATGTCACCTTGCTGTGGTCAGCATTTGGATCTGACGTGTTGAGTTTCTTTTCACCAAAGGCAAGCCTGTTAAGCACATCATGGTCACCACTGAAGATGATGCCGACAGTGCAGTTCGGACTGTTCCTTGAAACTTGGTCGGGACGCTTGGCATCCATATATGGCTTGAAGCCAAGTTCATCAAGTCTGTGCTGCAAGCGTTCATGCAACGGCACAGACTGGGAACCAAGAGGCACAATCTTTCCACCCTTGACTATCTCAAAGTTGAGTCTCTTGCGTGAGTAGTTATAATGGTTGTTCTTGTCTATGTCTGCGTTTTTTAGTTGGTAACGCTTCTCGTCCCAACCTCTGCGTTCCGCCTCGTTGCCCACTTGGGAAGAGAACGATTTCTTGTCTGTGCCTACATGGATGGCGGCACGTGGTATGTTTCTTTCCATAAGAATCTTGTTTGAGTTTGTAACATTGTTATAGTATGACTGGTGACAGGTCTCGGGCGGAGCTTGAGCATAATAGAAGGACTTTTTAAGTGAACAGCGTCAGCAGGTGAATCTAAAAGTCCCTATTATGTTTAGGACTTTTGTGAAAGTCCGTCACGCAAGCGTGCTCGCAGATCCTTACCCACTCTGCTATGACTCTTCCACCAACACCAATCCAAGACAGTCTATCAGATGCTGGAGTGGCGGATGTTGCTTTATCAGCCTTTGTAGCGCCATCTGCGGTGTTTCCGTCATCAATAGGAAGTCGGCAATGTCAAGACCATTGACCTTTTGTTCATCGGTGGCATTGTCTTCCAAGATATTGCTGACAAGAACTTGTTTGCATATTGATTGCAGCAAAGGAAGTTTGCTTTTCCACTTATCCGTTGCCCCAAGGTCTGGAACCAAAACAACCTCCCGACCGCTTAGGACTTCGACTGCATCTTTATTGAAACATCCGTTCATGCCTCCAGTAGCCAACCATACGAAATCAGACATGAAGTGGGTGGCAATGATGGCTGTCTTTTCGCTCTCCACGATGGCTACAGTCTTGGTCGTGGTTTTATCTGTCAACAGATGTTCGCCAAAGAAGCACTGCCGAAGTGTAAAGTCTGGCAGTTTCAGTTCCGAGTGTACCCAAGTCACCAGGCTGTGGGGTTCCTTGATGCGGTGTCCTGTCTTGTCATCATACTTCATTATCTTGCCAGTGCGCACATTCCCATTGACATCTATCTGCCAAAAGATAGTTGAACCGCCCCATTTCTTTGAAGTGCCGACCTTGTACAAGGCAAACAGCCGTTCTGTCTCCTCCTTGTCAAAGACCATTGAAATGTATCGGTACAAAGGATTGACAGAATAGCCATGCAGTGTTTGCTCCATCAACTTATTCTCAATGAAAGTTGGAAGAGGTTTCTCTTTCCTACACTCTTTGATTGGTGTTTTATATCTCCAATCATCATTGCAGTTGGCATCGGGATTGTCCTTGAAATAATCAGATGGAGAATAATGGTAGCCACAACTCTGTTCATGGTCACAACGCCCCACATTGTCAGGAAATACAATCTGTCCTTCCTCGTCAATATATCTTGCAAAGCAACGCTTACGCCTACATTGAGGGCAAGCATATCGGTTGCCCAGCTTGTATTTCTGTAGATGGAATCTATACTCACTCATAAGGCACTGCACTTGTTGCACCTTGCACTTTCTGCACTTTTGCACTTGTTTGGCACAAAATGCAGCTTCTTTTGTGCAAGAGTGCAAGAAGTGCAAAGTGCAAACGGTGCAAGGTGGTGGTTCTACTTCTGTACTTTCTCATAATTGCCTTGCTTGTCTTTGATGATAAAGTTTTTCTGACAGAAGTCTTTGAGCATATACATGACAGTACGTCTTGCAAAACCGAAATCCGCTCCAGCCTTTACTGCTTCAGCAGTTACGAACTTGTTTCCCAACGAGTCAAGTACCTGTTTCTTCACAGGGTCGGTAGCCTCGGTTGAAACGAGGTCATCCATCCTTTTGTATGACTTCTCAAAGTAATCGCTCATCCGTATGGCTGCATTCACGGACTCCGCATCAACAAAATCCTTGTGAGACTCATCACAAGCCCATCGGAACAGTTGGAATATCAAGGCAAGCCGAGCCGTGTTCAAAGGAACTTTTGCAGCACGTGAGTCTATCATTTTTTCATCCGTAATGGCATTCTGCCGTTCTATGTCCTTATTCTGCCAATCATAGAATATGTCAATGGCTTCATCAGAGAAGTCAAGAACATTGAAGATGTCTTCCGTAAAAGGAAGAGCCACAGCCTTGTCTATGATTTCTTTCCATACACGGAATGGTCTTTCAATGATTGCAGCATCTTGTTTTGGAACCTTAACCCAAGGAGCAATCTTTAAACCTTTTGGGCATGTAATCAGAAAACGGTCAAGAAAACCATTCTTCTTGAATCCCATATCATAAAGTTCATGCACAATACCAGTCTGGATAGTTCCTACAATCTGTATGCAAGGATAATCAATGCGTAAAGGGCAATCAAGATTACAACGAGAAACATCTACAGGCAAGCCATTGTGAGCCGACAGCATCTGTTGTACAAAAGAACTGTTGTTGTATCGGTTGATGGTGTTGAACAGCCCCATTATCTCATCCACCACAACTGCCACACCTCTGAGGTTGGCATCGTGATTACGCATCAGAATCTCTGGTGTGAAGTCATTCATGATATTCTTATGCAGGACTGGTACAGGAGGTAACGATTCCCATTCCGTCCGTTTTTTGCCCTTGTTTCTCTCCACAATGGCTGCATACTCATTCTTTAGAGCCTTGAACTTATGGTGCTCCTCAGTATCAATGTCGTGCAACGGTTTGTAGGCAAAGTTCAATGGTGGAGTCTTGCCGACTCCTGGTCTGCCAACAAGAATGACATATAGAATAGGTGAAGTAATCCAATTGCCTTTAATCCGGATATAGCAGGAGTTGCCGACGGCTGCTGCCATAGCGGATATTAGGGAAGTGACAGTGAACTCAATGGAATAGTTTTCCGTCCTTGCCAAATCAAGAATCATCTGCTGCATCTTCTGGGGGAATATGTCAAGCGGAATGCCAGAAGTGGCTACGCCCGAAGCCTCCGAGCGTAGCTTGTTACAAATTTCAAGCGCATCCATTACATTACCAGTTTAAGGGTTTGGGCTTGCGCTTGTTTCCTGCAAGAATGGCAGCGTTCTCCTCTTCTGCTGTGAGAGGTACAGGATTCTTGCGGTTTGTCTCCAGCCATTTGTCAAGTTCGTCTTGATAAAGGCAATAACGCTTGCCTGGCTTTGTGGCAGGAATGCTGCCGTTGCCAAGTTTCATGTAGAGAGTTGCCATCGGCATTTTCAGGTATGCCGATGCTTCCTCCACACTCATAGGTATGTGCGTGTTCGCCTTGTGTGGCTTGTTCTGTGATTGCAGACCGATGATCATCTGCTTCATGCCCACCACTTCATCCCGAAGCTGGGCAACGACCATTGGAAGGTCGTTGAAAGTTAATTCCTTTGTCATATACAAGTTGTTCTAAAAAACTGGGACAAAGGAACAGAATGATGCTTCCGTTACTGAGGTTCGTGACAGTCATTTGTCATTCACGAAGGAATAACTCTAACAATAGGGATTATTCGGGAGTTTCCTCTGATATATCATGAAACTCATATCCTCCATTGCCAGGCTCATCAATCGGAATGACATCATTAGAACATGGTGCTTTCAGGTTCTTCAATGTGCTGTAGTCCAAGCCTTCAAACGGCTTTGGAAATAAAGCCCTGACAAAGGCTATTCGCATTGCCATTGTGTAATCACGTTTACCCAAACGTTCTGCGATATTCCACACGAAGTGCCTTAAAGGAATATTCTCAACCATCTCCTTGAAACGGTTTATTGCTATCGGGGTATAGTTGGTGTCGTTGCTCCATTCCTTGACAGCCTCAATTACCTTGTGCAAATCTTCCTCATACAGAAACCTTGACATGGTACGATGCACATAGTCAAGTACGGCTCTCGTTCGTTTTTCCTTTATCTCCTGTGCTTCTTTTTCTTGTGCCTCTACACACTTGGCATAGTCCTCATGACTGTATTGTGCTGACTCTGTTTGTGGTAATGTTTGCTTTGGCTGTTCTTGTTCTGTTGCTGGCTCTGCTTCTACAACGTTTTTCTTTGTCTTGCTGTTGCTACCAATGGTCATCAGTTCATAGGGATAATTCACCATAGAAATGAATATCGCCCAAAGCAGGATGTTGCTCCCTACAAAGATGATTGACTCGACAAACAGACTTTGGTGAAAGTCATTGCCTACATACATAGCCACGACAAGAGAGATGGCGAGAATTGCAGTACCAACAAAAGCGTAGATGGTACAATCTGAAGTTGTCTTGGTTTCTATCATTATTGTATTCGTTTTATTGTTATTCGTTCAAAAACTTCCACAAAGTTAGATGCAGAAGCATGTAAAAACAGCATTTACGTTCTCTGGCACTCTTTCTTTTACGCTTTATTAGCGTTCTAATATGATTTCATACTCTGAATCATACTTGAAACAGCTCGTTAGTGCCAGTTGCCGCTAATTGCTGACTACAAAGGTAAGGATGAAGAAAAGGGATATTTGCAGTTCCTCTTTAATATCAACAGAAATTGGAATGTATTTGTCGAATTGGTTCTATCCACGACAGCAAATAGAACCAACAAAATGAGAAAAGGACTATTGGAACACTATCATTCCAACAGTCCTTTTCTGCGTGTTATTGTCAAATGGTTACTTCTTCAAGGTGATACAGCCAACCGAAGCACGCTTCTGGGCATCGGAAATCTTGGCATACACCTCTGTTGTTGCCACATTCTTGTGACCGAGATAACGCTGCACAACCGCAATACTTGTTCCTGCGTCCAACTGGAGACAGGCAAAGCTGTGGCGTGAGCAATGATAGGATATATGCTTGGTGATTCCTGCTTCTCTCAGCCAGTTCTTCAATGGTGCCTGTGTCATGGAGTCTTTGAAATCGGGGAACACCTTACCTCGTTTATCTGGTGAATAGCCTATCAGTTCCAAGGCTTCCTCACTGATTGGGTTATGCACGATGTCCTTTGTCTTCTGCATTCGTGTAGTGACATACATCACACCATCGCTGCCGTATGGCTGTATTTCTTCCCAAGTGAGCTTCTTGATGTCGCTCTTTCGCAATGCCGTTAGACAAGAGAACAGGAAGGCTCGCTTCAATGCAGGGGTAGAGCATGGAGTGGATGCCAAGCGGATAACCTCGTCTTGTGAAAGATGCTCCTTGTCAGTCGGGATTGTCTCGATACGCTCCAAGAAACCGTTCGGGTTCTCCTTTATCTTGCGATCACGATAGGCAGTGTGGATTGAAGCACGGAAAGTTGACCAGTAGTTGGCTGCTGAGTTGATATGTAGTTTTCTGTTCTTATGCAGTCCCTGTGGTGCTGTCAGCAGATACTCACGAAATCTGTTGCACAAGTCCACGTTTATCTCACCGAAGGTACACTTGCCTTGCGTGAAGGTACGAAAGTGCATATAGACGTGCTGCCACTTGGAGTTCTTCTTGTCTGCCAGTTTCTTGAAGTAGGCGAGGAAATCTCCTTTCATCTTCTCCTTGTCGAAGAAATCATAACGCTCGTTGACGATAGCCTCAAAGCGACGGCAGCGTATCGCCTCGGCTCTTGCCGTAAGGTTGAGGTTGTACTTCTGTTCCGTCTGGTTCTTCGGCTTGGCATAGATGTAGATGCCAAGCGACTCATGGCGGATGACTTTCATCGTGCTCTCGTCACGATAGCCTGGATAATAGTCAAGATAATAGGACAGCATGCGTCCGTCCTTGATTTTGCGTGTACGCAATGATACGGTCTTGCAAATGTTGCTCATAACTGATATGTATTATTGATGATTATTCATGGTGAAGTGTCTCTTCACGGCTGCAAAATAACTGAATGATACTTCCGTGACTCCAATTATTTGCAGTCATTGATGGATAATGCTGAAATCATTTGAAATCACAGTCCTTTTGCTGCTCTTTCCGCCATTGCTCGCTCCACATCCGTCTTCAAAAGCAAGTTCTTTACACCCACTTTTACCTTGCTAATATGGTGAACTCTCACAATATGGCAGATATTGGCACTTGTCAGACCATACAACAGCTGCACTTGTTCGGTGGTATAATAGTTGTCATCGCTCATGAGGTCAGTCCTGCGCAGTTCTTCAAGATGTTCCTTGGAATAATAGGTGCGACCATACTCACGTTTGGTGGGTATCTTATGACGATATGCATATGCCCTGAGTGCCGACTTGCTCATACTGAAAGCATCCTCTACATCATCAGCAGTCACCCATTCCGTGATGCTGTTGATGTCAACGGCAGTACCGAAGAACTCATCAATATGCCGTTTGCTGTAATAGTTCTTGCCAGCGATACGGCACATCGGTATCTGGTTGCGCTTGGCGGAGGTGTAGAGCCAAGACTTCTTGACCTTATAAATGGACATCACTTCCTCACCAGAATAATAGTCAAGCACCTCATTCTCCTCTTTCCCTTTTGTCGGTTCCTGCTTTCGTATTTGCTTTTCTGCTTTTGCCTTTTTATTGGGTTTGCTCTTGCTGGCAGGAATCACACGCTTGTAGGGATTACCCTCAAACATCTTCTCTATATCAGCCTTTCTTACGAATGCCATTCTGCTGCTCAATCTTGATGCCTTCAACTTTCCGTTAGCCACAAGTTTGTAGATATACTGTCGGGTGCATCCCATCAGAATGGCAGCTTTGGAGAAGGTAAGATACTCCTGATGTTGCAGATCCATGATTGGCTCAATACCGTTAATCAATTCCTGCTGTCTTTTCTTCCTAAGACGTTTTGCCTCTGCCTGACATTCCTCGGAACAGTATTTCTGCATACCGCTTCTTGGCACGAATGTCTTGCCACAAAATTCACATTTTCTTGTCGGTCTCATACTCTATGATATTGCTATGTTCTACATACTTTGAGTATTCCACCTATGGAGTAAACGGAAGTGAACCATTGACAACCTTTGTCAACCCAATCCACGATATAACGCTTTTTGCCTATCAGCTTCAAATCTGTCCTTCATCGTAACCACTCGTAAACCCTTGTCAACTACGTTCACAATATGACAAAATAAAAGCTCCGCAAATTCTCCACGGTAGAAATACGCTGCAAAAATATGTGGAAAATCGGGAACTGCCAAAAAGCACTCAGAAAGTATTAAAAAACAAAGAGTGTTGAAAATCAATACTTTATGGTTAGTTAGTCATAGTAAGTTATGGTTAGTTATAAGGCTCTAAATACAAGAATGGAATGCTTCAGAGCCTATTGAGGTAATACCAGCAGGAAGGGTTAAACTCGTTAATCCGCTACAGCCATAGAATGCGTTCCAGCCTATTGAGGTAATACCAGCAGGAAGGGTTAAACTCGTTAATCCGCGACAGCCTTGGAAAACATAATTACCTAAAGTAGTTACGTTAGATGGTATTTCGATACTTGTGATCTCTTTATCATTTATATAATATTTAATACCACAATCTACATCTATATAAGGATGACCTTTTATTAAATATGTGTCTAAATTATCATTTATACAAAATCTAACCTCTTTTAATCCGCTACAGCCACAGAATGCGCCTTTGCGTATCTCGGTAATACCAGCAGGAAGGGTTAAACTCGTTAATCCGCTACAGTCATAGAATGCGCAATCGTCTATCTCGGTAATACCAGCAGGAAGGGTTAAACTCGTTAATCCGCTACAGCCATAGAATGCGTCATAGCCTATCTCATCATTATAAGTATAATAATATCTATTATTATAATTATCATTATAATAGCAATCCCCACCTCCTACAATCTTTGCCTCAGACAAATCTAATACAGAAAGCTTTCCGTCAGTAGAATTACCTATATAATCTCTTCCAGCCATCTCACGAATCATCCTCAAATCCGTACCATTTATCTTACCAATAATCTTCAAATTGGTAATCTTATACTTTTTACTACTTGCAATTCTATCAGGCAAAGTACCAGCCTTTTTCAACTGAATGGTGATTTGCCTTGTAATCAAGTCGTTATCTGCAGCATAAAGCGACAAACAACCAAGCAACATAAACATCAAGGTAAAAAAACTACCTCTTTTAATAATTTGTTTCATAACTATTCTTTTTTAATTTACCACAGTGCAACTTTGCCTGCTATTCCCAAGTCAATAGTTGCTGTAACTACACCCAATGCCTTAAACACTCTTCTCATAGTTGGAATAGTTATACTATAACCTCTTTCCAATCGAGAAATCTGCGCTCTTTTCACTCCGATACGCTCGCCAAGTTGTTCTTGCGTCAAGTTTTGTTCTATACGAGCTTTTTTGATAGCTTCGCCCAGTCTGTAAGCATGTAATGCTTCATCCACATCACTTTCGAAAGCGTCACGTTTTGGAGTGCCAATTTTTCCGAAATGCTTGTCAAGAACATCATCTAATGGAGTAAGATTCATCTGTGCCATAATTACTTATTTTTGAAATATTCTTTTCTGATTGCTTCTGCTTTCGCTATTTCCTTACTTGGTGTCTTTTGAGTTTTCTTGATAATACCGTGAGTGGCAATCACCAATGTCTCTTTGTCCCTATCCCAAAAGGCAAAAAGCCGATAAGCAGTCTTATTATATAATGTACGGAACTCCCATATCTCCGAATTTTCTAACTTCTTGAAAAGTTCCTTGTTGCGTTCTCCTCCTGCAACACGCTTGATGTTGTAGTATATCTTGTAAGATACCGCTTCAGGTAAACTCTCAATGAAGTCCTGTGCCTCGTCTGTCAAGACAAGTCGGAAGATATTTTGTGCCATATTATTCTTTTTGGTTGACAAAGATACTCATATTGT
This sequence comes from Prevotella sp. P4-51, assembly GCF_002251455.1. Classification (NCBI taxonomy): domain Bacteria; kingdom Pseudomonadati; phylum Bacteroidota; class Bacteroidia; order Bacteroidales; family Prevotellaceae; genus Prevotella; species Prevotella sp. P4-51. Next base: position 65,694 of record NZ_NPJM01000054.1, on the reverse strand, counting down.
TTCATAAAAAAGAAACATCTGCGATAAAAAGCCATCTTATGCTACATTTTTAACTTTTTAGCTACATATAATTGCGCATCAAGAACTAACAGGCAGGTTGCGAAGTACATTTGTAAACTCAGTTGAAATCATCTAAATCATAACTGAAAATAAATCATAAAAGATAAACTGCATTTTTGTAAGTCGAAGTTTTTGTTGTACTTTTGCAACCGACAAGAGTTGTTTGACAAGCAAACGTATGCGCATTGCAGAAATTAGAACCATTGCTAAATCATTACCTCCATTGAGGTGAAACACTCATAAATCGCTCATTCTAAGCTATTCGGCAGTTTTTAGCGTAATTTTAACGGAAAAGAGAAGAAGAAGAATCCGAAAATTCATACTTTTGCACCATATATAACTGATGGCACACACCTATGGTACGCCATCAACCCAAAACTACAACAGACATGGAAGAAAACAAAGCTCGAATTATGGTCGTCGACGACGAACAGGACCTCTGCGAAATCCTGAAGTTCAATCTTGAGACCGAAGGATATCAGGTAGCTACCGCATACTCGGCAGAAGAGGCGCTGGAGAAGAATCTGGCGCGCTTCGACCTGCTGCTTCTCGACGTGATGATGGGCGGCATGGATGGGTTTGCAATGGCAGAGAGGCTGAAGTCCAACCCCGAGACAGCCCACGTACCCATCATCTTCCTCACCGCCAAGACCGATGAAAACGACAAGGTCAACGGACTCAATCTGGGTGCCGACGACTATATCGCCAAGCCATTCTCCATACGCGAAGTGATGGCACGCGTAAGGGCGGTGCTCCGCCGCTCGGGCGAAAAGAGCGTCGGACAGCAGATACTGAAGTTCCGCGGGCTCGAAGTCAACCTCGACAAAAAGACCGTGAGCATCGACGGCGAAGACATCCCCTTCAGCAAGACCGAGTTTGAACTCCTGGCGCTGCTGTTGCGTGAGCGTGGCCATGTCTTCTCCCGCCAGGAACTCATCAACCGCATCTGGCCCAAAGACGTGCTGGTGCTCGACCGCACAGTCGATGTCAACATCACCCGCATGCGCAAGAAGATTAAGGACTATGCCCACCACATCGTGACAAGGCTGGGTTACGGCTATTTCTTTGAAGAGTAACACTATGAGAAGACCCACGGTAGGACAGAAGTTGTTTGTAGGCGTCATCGCCGTGTTTCTGGTCTTCGCCAGCACGTTCATCGTGTATCAGCAGGCGAGGGAGAAACAGTTCAAGATAGACGCTCTCAACATCAGGCTGCAGGACTTCAACGACCGCATGGCCGACGAAATCCACGACGGTGTCATCGCCACCGAGCGGGAGTACAGCGACTATGTGCGCCGGCACCATGCACCGGGACTGAGAGTGACCCTCATCCGTCCGTCGGGCGTAGTAATCTATGACAACTGGTCCAAGCGCAAAGCCCACATTGGCAACCACGCCTCGCGCCCTGAAGTCAAGCAGGCGCTCGAGCATGGCACGGGCTCTACCGTCGAGCGCAGCAGCAACACGATGAAGGGCTACTTCTTCTACTCGGCGTCCTACTACCCCGACGACAGCCTCATCGTGCGCAGCGCTTTGCCCTACAACCACGACCTGGCCAAATCGCTCCAGGCAGACCAGCATTACCTGTGGTTTGCATTGGCTGCAATCTTCATATTGGTCATCATACTCTACCACTTCGCACACAGGCTGGGCAAGAACATATCCACGTTGCGCGCCTTTGCCATCAGGGCGGGTCACAACGAGTCGCTGGAGACCGAGGAGCTCATCAACTTCCCCAACGACGAACTGGGAGAGATAGCCGAGAAAATCATCAAGATATACAAACAGCTGCAGCACACCCGCCGGGAGCAGGATGTGCTCAAGCGGCAGCTCACCCAGAACATTGCCCACGAACTCAAGACTCCTGTGGCAAGCATCCAGGGCTATCTGGAGACCATCCTCGACAACCCCAATGTCGACGATGCCATGCGCCAGCAGTTTCTGGAGCGCTGTTATGCCCAGAGCCAACGCCTCACGTCACTACTGCAAGACATATCGACGCTCAACAAGATGGACGACGGCGTCCAGATGATGGACTTCACCGATGTCGACGTGGCGCAGCTCGTGGCGGGCATCGCCAAGACCACCGCCCTACAACTGGAGCAGAAGGGAATGAAGGCAGTGGTAGACTTGCCCGAACGGCTCGTCATCCACGGCAACCAGAGTCTGCTCTACAGCATCTTCCGCAACCTCACCGACAACGCCATAGCCTATGCCGGCGAGGGCACCACCATCCAGCTGAGCGCCCATGACGAGGGCAGCCAGTGGCGGTTTGTCTTCAGCGACAACGGAGTGGGCATCGAGCCTCAGCATCTGTCACGCATATTCGAGCGCTTCTACCGAGTAGACAAGGGGCGCAGCCGGAAGATGGGCGGCACAGGGCTCGGGCTCGCCATCGTCAAGAACGCCGTGGGGCTGCACGGTGGCTCCATCACCGCCACGTGCCCCGCTGAAGGTGGAATGAGATTTGAATTTACCCTAAACAAGTAACAATACAAGAACAAACAACATGAAGACTATCACCGCAACACCCCTACAGTCGCGCGAGATAGCCCGGCTCATCATGGTGGCCATGAACTACGAGTGCTGCCAGTACTTCGCCGGCGACAACCATACGCTCGACGAGTTTGAAGACATGATGACCGCTCTGGTAGAGCGCACCGACAGTCAGTACAGTCATCTCAACACGCTGGTAGCCCTCGACGGCGACGACATCGCCGGCATCTGCGTGAGCTATGATGGCGGACAGCTGCACCAATTGCGTCAGGCGTTCATCAGAGAGGCCCTCCACCGCTTTGGCCGTGACTTCTCTGCCATCGACGACGAAACCCAGGCTGGCGAACTCTATATCGACAGCATCTGTGTGAAGCCCGAATACCGCGGCAAGGGCATTGCCTCGCAGCTCATCGAGGCTACCATAGACAAGGCACGCACCCTGGGACTGCCGGCAGTAGGTCTGCTCGTAGACAAGGGCAACCCCAAGGCCGAGAAGCTCTACTCCCGCATAGGTTTTGTGCATGTGGACGACTCTGCTTGGGGCGGACACGCCATGAAGCACATGCAATACAAGCTGTAAGGCCATCCCGGCTGGCTGGGAGATGACCCCGACGACGCTGGAGCAAAACTATACGACACAGAAGACTATCTATACGAGATGGGGGAAAACCACTGGCATTGTGCCTTTGGTTTTCCCCCATTTTCTGTTGATTGCGGGTCAGCGGATTTTTCCGGTTGGTAACACCGTATGTTAGGAATAAAGTGTTGCCAGCCTGTACATGAAGAACCTGATATCCCCTACACCTCTGAACTGTGTTCTAAAAGCCTTGATTTTAGCATTGAACGATTCTGCCGATGCATTGGTAAGCCTTTCCTCAAAATAGTTGATGATGGTATCGTTGTGGTTCTCAAAGGTTTCAATAACCTTGTTGAAACCTTCATACCCGAAATCTTCGACATCATTGTACCATCTGGCAAGGTTAAGCCTTGCCACTCCTGGCTGGGTTTTCTTGTTGAAAATGTCCACAAGACTGAGGTAGAGACCATACGCCTTCTTGAGTTTGGGAAACATCTGAAAGAGAATTTCGGCCCTTGTCTGCTGTTGGGCATTCCATTTCGATTTGTGCATGAGAATCATATGTCGGCTGCGTGCCATAATCTGCGGCCTGGTTTCACCGTTGGCCATACGTTCTGGTACCCATTCCCCTATAAGTTCCTTCTCGGCCCTCGTATGTGCCGCCTTACGTTTTGTCCTATGCTCTTTTATGGCCTTGTTCTCCTCCGCAAGCACATCCCATCGTAAGGCTATTCTCATCTGGTCAATGGCCTCGGTCATAAGTCGTTGCACATGGAAACGGTCATTTATCAGCTTGGCATTAGGGAACGCAGTCCTCACTGTCAGCATCATGGCAGAAGACAAATCTGTGGTCACGGTCCTTACACGGCAGCGCAGTTCACGTGGGACTTTCTTCAATATTGCCGACACTGTATCCGAAGCTACACCACGAACCATTGCAGCCAGCGCTCCCTTGCCGCCGTGGGCTGCCTTGTCCGTCAGGATAGTGTAGACCTCACCGTTGGAAAGACAGGTCTCGTCAAGACTCATGTCCTCACCGAAATTGTCTGGAAACAGCATGTACTCCTCTGCATGGTCCAATTGTTCCCAGTTGCGATAGTCACTGATTTTCTCCTTGTACTGTTTGCGCAGCGTCTGACCGTTGAGACCGTTGCGGGCCGCAAGCGTCGAGATGCTTACGGGAGTAGACTCAATCTCCCTCTTTTAAAAAAGAAACGAACTCTGCATTCAATCGAGTTTCGTCAAACTCGGACAAGTCCCATTCGTAGCTGAAGATCTCGCCGGTGTCCTTGTCCAACCATTTGCGTTTGCGTACATGAAGATACGTAGCACGGCCACGGATGGGAAAATCCTGGATGACGTGATAGTCACCAAAGCCGTGGGATATCACATTGCCGTACTTCTTGTCCTCACGCATCTGAACCTTCTTCTCGTCAAGATAAATGTCAAAGCGGCTATCGGTCTTATCAAAACTTACAACATCGAAGTTGTCTATAAGCACATCCGGAAGAATGGCGCGTAGTAGCTTGGTCTGTTCCATATGGCAAAGGTACGACTTTATTCCTAACATACGGTGTTACCAACCGGAAAAATCCGCAGACCCTTGATTGCTGTCCAGACTGTGATGGACGCTGGAACGGTCCTGACTATGGGCAGGACCTGTGCGGTCATTTCTGCGCTTTTTCCCAGTCCTCCCACTCTCGCATAGCCTGTTGCCAGTCGGTCTGCTCGCCGCTTTCCACTGCCTGGCGCTGGCGTTCAGCCTCATCGCGGGCACGGTCGCGGGCACGCTTAGCCTTCATATAGGCAATAGTGGCGTCGTCGAGTATCTGAATGGCACCACGGTCGAGCGCGGCCTGCAGTTCGTCTTCGCCGAAAGCACGGCCAGGCTCGTTGAAGTCAGAGATGTTGAACTCGTAATTGACTCTGAGTTCATGTCTTACCTGCTTCTGCTGGGCGCGGTTACCTGCGTTCTTCAGTCTGAGCAGTTTGGCTATTTGAATGATTTCAGTCTGTGAGAATTTGTTTCTTCCCATGCTTCATTCTACTTATTTCAGTTCCAGTTCTATCACCTTGTCTATCTCGGTGGGCACCTCGTTGAGCAACAGAGTGATGCCGTCGCCGCTCTTGGCCATCTTGACAGGTCTACGGGTGACGAAGTCGACAGCGCTCTTTATCTTCTTGTTGCCAGTGGGGAGGAAGAGGCCCTTGTCCTTGAGGTCGAGGATGTGCACATAGAGCTTATTGCCCTTCTGGGTGGTCACGCCCCAGTTGTGGGGAGCCACGATGCCCGCACGGCAACCATAGATGGTCTCGCCGTAGGTCTTCATCCACTCACCCATTTCGGCCAGACGACTCACGGCCACCTCCGGGAGATTGCCGTCGGGCTGAGGGCCGATGTTCATGAGCAGGTTGGCGTTCTTGCCAGCAGCGCGGACGAGATACTGCACCAGTGTCTTCTTGTTTTTATAGTTCTGGTCGGTAATCTTATAACCCCACATACCGTTCATGGTCTCGCAGGTCTCGAGGGGCAGACGGCTGATGTCCTGGCCAGAGAGTCCGGCGGTGTTCTCACCAGGCAGGTCGCGCTCGAAGATTTGCATATCCTCACCATCGAAAGGAGTGACGTGGTGGTTGTTGCCGACGAGACAGGCGGGCTGCAGACCGTGGATGAGGGCATACTGCTCGGGCAGCTGCCAGTCGAAGTTGGGGTCTTCATTGTGGTCCCACCATCCGTCAAACCAGATGGCACCAATCTTACCATAGTTGGTAAGCAGCTCGGTCAGCTGGTTGTTCATAAACTGGTAATAGCTCTTCCAGTCGCCCTTGGCGCTGGGTCGTCCGGTACCTCTTCCGGTGCGTCCCCAGGGGTAGTCCTCGCGATACCAGTCCAGATGCGAGTAGTAGAGATGGAGGGCGATGCCCTGGCGATGACACTCGTCGGCAAGTTCCTTGAGGATGTCGCGCTTGAAGGGAGTGCCGTCTACAATATTATATTTACTGTACTTGGTCTTGAACATAGAGAAACCCTCGTGATGACGAGTGGTGAAGCAGATGTACTTGGCACCCGACGCTTTGATAGCACTGACCCACTTGGCAGCGTCAAACTCAGCGGGGTAGAAACCTTTGGCGAGCTTCTCATACTCATGATAGTTCAGGTTCTTGTTGGTCATAGTCCACTCGCCAGTGGCAAGCATACTGTAGAGACCCCAGTGGAGGAAGACACCAAAGCCCATGTCGCGGAATTCCTTTCTGGCCTGCAGATTGTCTTCGGTGGGTTCATACTTGGCGCTTGCCGATGTGGCAGTAAGCAGCAGTGCTGTCAGCGCGATGGCTACTCTCTTGAAGTTAGGCATTTTCATGTAATTTTTAATTATAGTTTGTGTCATTTCTGTGACTTCTCCTGCGCGCCCCACCCCGTTGCGCGGCGACGGAGCCATGCTTGCGGGCGCGGGCCAGAGGCTTGGCGGGCGACCGACTGTTGCCGGCAGAGCCACGGGGCGGCTCATTCCGCCACTCCTTACCGATGCTCTCCGGGCTACGGCCTCCTCTTCTGAGCGAGAGGCATGGGGCAGGTTTGGGAATTCAAAAATACACTCTTTATCTGTAACCTGCAAGTTTTTAGGTTAAAATCCTTCCCATGGAGGAAAAAAATAGGGCAAACGCAATGTAGTTCAGAAAAAAACATATACATTTGCCAAGATTTATAATCAACATCATCTAACTTGTCATGAACACAGAACAATTATCGCCTGCCAAGAAGACCATCGTGGGTGTGCAGTTTCTCTTTGTAGCCTTTGGTGCTACGGTGCTGGTACCCCTTCTTATTGGCATCAATCCCGCCACGGCACTCTTCACCGCCGGTGTGGGCACCCTCATCTTCCATGTTGTCACCAAGGAGCGCGTGCCTATCTTCCTGGGCAGCTCGTTTGCCTTTATCGCCCCTATCATAGCCGCCACCCAGCAGTGGGGACTCCCCGGAACCATAGCCGGACTCACCAGCGTGTCGCTTGTCTACTTTGTGATGAGCGCTCTGGTCAAGTGGCAGGGCCGCAAACTGCTCGACAGGCTCTTTCCGCCGGTGGTGATAGGCCCCGTCATCATCCTCATCGGCCTCTCGCTCTCGGGCAGTGCCGTCAACATGGCCAAAGACCACTGGCTGCTCGCCTTCGTATCGCTTATCACCGCCATACTGGTGCTCACGCTCTGCCGCGGACTGATGAAGCTGGTGCCCATACTCTCGGGCGTGGCAGTGGGATATATCGTGGCAGTGTGCATGGGCGAGGTCGACTTCACGGGCGTGGCCAATGCCTCATGGATAGCCATGCCGATGGCCTTTGACACCATCACCCACTTCAGCTGGAGCCCCTTCCTCTACATGTTGCCCGTAGCCATAGCGCCGGTGATAGAGCATATCGGCGATGTCTATGTGGTGAGCGCCGTGGCAGACAAGGATTTCGTCAAAGACCCTGGTCTCCACCGCACCATGCTTGGCGACGGTCTCGCCTGTCTGTGTTCCGCGTTTCTTGGAGGACCTCCCGAGACCACCTATTCGGAAGTGACAGGAGCCATGTCTATCACCAAGGTGACCAGCCCGGCCGTGATACGCATCTCTGCCCTTACCGCCATCTGCTTCTCTGTCGTGGGTAAGCTCAGCGCGCTGCTCCAGTCTATCCCCCAGGCCGTGCTGGGCGGCATCATGCTGCTGCTCTTCGGCACCATAGCCAGCGTGGGCGTGCAGAACCTGATGCAGCACCGCGTGGACATGAACGACACGCGCAACGTGATAATCATCTCCGTGATGCTCACTATGGGTCTCGGCGGCGCCGTGCTCTCCGGAGGCTCGTTTGCCATCTCGGGCATAGGTCTGTCGGCGGTCATCGGCGTGGTGCTCAATCTGGTACTGCCCAAGACCAAGGCAGAGGAAAAGTAGACCATCCAGGCACAGACCGTGACGGCCCACACCCCCTCATACACCCACCCCACCACCGCAGCGGCAAGGACTGCGGTGATGGCGGGCAGGTAGGCTAATCCTAACAATTAAAGTATATCTATCCATTAACGTTTAACTAAAAACAATGAGTACACTGACTATTGCAATCATCATCGTTTTTGTGTTCGGCTATCTGCTTATCGCGCTCGAGAGCCTGACACGTGTCAACAAGGCAGCCATAGCGCTGCTTATGTTTGTGGCGTGCTGGACGCTGTTCATGATAGACCCGGCAGCCTACATCAACGGATGCGGCTCCGACATCGCCAACCAGGTGAGCGCCGTCATCGAGCACCATCTGGGCAGCACCTCTACCACCCTGTTCTTCCTCATGGGAGCGATGACCATCGTCGAGGTGGTCGACCAGAACGGAGGCTTCAACTGGGTGCGCGGCGTGATGCAGACCCGCAGCAAGAGAGCGCTGCTATGGCGCATCAGCATCGCCACATTCTTCCTATCAGCCATACTGGACAACCTCACCACCAGCATCGTCATGGTGATGATACTGCGCAAGCTGGTCGAAGACCGCCCCACGCGCATCATCTACGCCTCGATGGTCATCATAGCCGCCAACTCGGGCGGCGCGTTCTCGCCCATAGGCGACGTGACCACCATCATGCTCTGGAACAAGGGCGTGGTGACAGCCCTCGGCGTAATCAGCGAACTGCTCATCCCCTCGCTCATCTCGATGATGGTGCCCGCCTTTATCCTGCAGTTTACCCTCAAGGGTACGCTGGCCGAGGCTGACGACAGCACCAAGACAGAGACCGCAGAGCTCGACTTCACCGAGTCGCAGCGCCGCATCGTGTTCTATGTGGGCGTAGGCGGACTCATCTTCGTGCCCATTTTCAAGGCCATCACCCATCTGCCTCCCTTTGTGGGCATCCTGCTCGTACTGGGCACCCTGTGGACCGTCACCGAGGTCTTCTACCGCCATCTGCGCCAGAAGAGCGACCGCTCGAGCATGCAGAAGCGTGTGGCTACGCTGCTCTCGCGCATCGACCTCTCTACCATACTCTTCTTCCTTGGCATCCTCATGGCTGTGGCCTGTCTCGAGCAGACCGGCGTGCTGGTAGCCTTGGGCGAGACGCTCAACGACGTATTCCAGGGCAACCACTATCTCGTCACCGGCGTGATAGGCGTGCTGTCGAGCATCGTCGACAATGTGCCCCTCGTGGCAGGATGTATGGGCATGTATCCCGTGGCACCCACAGGCGACATGGCAGTCGACGGCATCTTCTGGCAGCTGCTGGCCTATTGTGCCGGAGTGGGCGGCTCGATGCTCATCATCGGTTCGGCAGCAGGCGTAGTGGTCATGGGCCTCGAGCGCATCTCCTTCGGATGGTACATGCGCCGCATCACATGGATAGCCTTTGTGGGCTATATCGCCGGCATCATGGCCTATGCCCTCATCCGCACCTTCATCATGCCCGTGGCGCTCTAAGCCATCGGGGCAGCAACCCATACTACGGCAGCGCCTGTCAGCGCCGCCCTCATGACCCCAGCCGGGGCATCCTCGACCAAGCAGGATGCCCCGGCTGTCTGTTTGGCAGATTTGGCTGGCAGCGGCGTGGGCTGGGAGGGTATCGACAGCGGCATCGCCATCAGAGATGTCCGCGCCGAAGCCGACTCTGGCGGCGAGGAGGTCATCTGGGCTGGCTCGTATCAATAGACACGAGCCCACGTATCATACGTTACGAGCTCACGTGCCTTATGTCACGAGCCTTCGTGTCATACGATACGAGCCTCGAGAGTCAACCGCGGCGGGCGCAAAGCAGCTCACTATGAGCGCAATGGCGAATGGAGAAGAAAGTCAACACGATTGGTTCTTCCGGGGAGGCAGACCGTCTGCGCGGCGGGGCGCCCCGCGATAGCCGATAGGCTGGCATGAAAGACGGGAAAACGCACTCGCCACAGCCATCATCGGCGACGGGAAGAATAGCGGGGATGAAACGTGCGGGGAGAGCAGCCGGGGGAAAAGCCTGGGGCAAAAAAAATCCAGGGGAACGGCTCTTCCCCTGGATATCTCTCGTGGCGGTATGCCCGAGAGCAATGGTATGGCGTCTATGCGTTGACTTTGGCGAGATACTGGTCCATGAGCCACTGCTTCTGTTCAGGGATAGTCATGTGGCTGTTGTCCAGAAGTATGGCATCGTCGGCCTGGCGCAGCGGAGATACCTCGCGGTGGGAGTCGATATAGTCGCGCTCCTGCACATTCTTAAGGATATCGTCGTAGTCGGCCTCCATACCCTTGGCCTTGAGCTCATCGTAACGGCGCTGGGCACGCACCTCGGCCGAGGCGGTGACAAAAATCTTGAGCTCGGCATCGGGGAAGACGGTGGTGCCGATGTCGCGGCCGTCCATCACGATGCCCTTGTCGCGGCCCATAGCCTGCTGCTGCTCGACCATGGCTGAGCGCACAAAAGCGAGCGTGGCCACGGGGCTCACATGCGAACTCACCTCGATCGAACGTATCTCGCGCTCTACCAGAGAGCCGTTGAGATAGGTGTCGGGGCGTCCTGTCTCGGCGTTGAACTTGAAGGTAATCTGTATCTGCGGCATCAGCTGCTGCAGGCGCTCGCTGTCTATGCTGCCGTCGGCACCGAAGAGTCCCGCACGGAGGGCATAGAGGGTCACAGCACGATACATGGCGCCCGTATCGACATAGACATAACCTATCTCGCGAGCCAGGTCTTTGGCCATGGTACTCTTGCCACACGACGAGTGGCCGTCGATGGCTATCACAATTTTCTTCATATATATAATATTATAATGTATAAGCTGCATTGATGACGAGCGACGAGCTCGACACATGATACTTGCCATAGGCGACGCCTATCTTGAACCGCTCGAGCGACAGTCCGGCACCCAAGGACAGTCCGGCGCCGTGGCTGCTCTCTTCGTCGTCGCCGCTCACTATCTTCATCTCGTTGGCACGGCGCATATTGTATCCAGCGGCCACGTAGATGTTATCGGAGAGCAACACGTCGACGCCCAAGACCCAGTGGTAGATGAACTTGTAATCCCAATGGTTCATGTCGACCATCGTGGCAGAGATGCGGAAAGGCGTATGCTCGATGCGCTTGCTGGCTCCGAGCTGCACATCGATGGGCATCGACTCATAGTCGTCGTTGTAGGCTTTGAGCTGGCCTCCCAGGTTCTTGGCGACCAGCGACAGCGACCACTCCCGGTCGGCGTCGTAGTAGTTGAGCCCCAGGTCAAATCCCGCCGCAATGGAGTTGTAGTCGCCGATATACGACGTCACCATGCGGGCGGTGATGCCTCCCGCCAGGCGGTCGGTAAGCAGATAGGCAAAGGTGGCGGAGAGGGCAAGATCCTTGGCGGAGAACTCGCCAGTCTGCACGTTGCTCGCATCGGTGCGCCGCATCGTGCCATAGTTGATGTACTGCGCCCCGAAACCCAGTGACGCGCGGTCTGCCAATACCAAGGAGTAAGATGCACTGAGCATATTGGCACCCGACATGTAGTTCATATAGTTGAAACCGATGGTCTTGTCGCTCACCGATGAAAGCAGGGCGGGATTGTGGAAGGCAAGAGAGGCATCGTCGTCGGTCAGCGTGATGTTGTCGCCACCCAACGCCGCAGCATGCGCACTCACCGGCAGTCGCAGAAAGTTGTATGCTGTCTGGCTCTCCTGTGCCCGGCATGACAGAGCTAACAGTAAAAGCAGGAGAGTAAATGTACTTTTTTTCATCTATTTACCTGATTATTTCGCAAAGTTACGAGTTTTTTCAAAAAACTGAGTTAAATTTGCATATGAATTAATGCAGACGACACAAAATAATTGCCGACAATGGACAAAGCATCTCATACCAACTCTGGCGACATCGACAGCAAGCGCCTTCCGAGCTTCCTGCTGGGTGTGGTGCTTGCCCTGTCCATCCTCTACGTCGCCCTCGAGTATACCTCTATATCCCAGCCCTACCCAACCGACGACTCGCTCGACGAGATGGTGCAGGACATAGACATGCAGACTCCCGCCACCCAGCCAGACATGATGGCTGCCACCCAGCCCGACAAGCCGGTGACCACACAGGTCAAGGCGGTAGACAAGGAGGTGGACTCGCAGACCGACGAGGCCACAGACAACAGCGCCGAGGGGCCCACCTTAGTGACGGGCGGCGACGAGGCTCTCACGGACAAGGCCCATGTGAGCGAGGCCATACCCCAGACTCCTGCCGACGACAAGCCCATCCACTTCAGGGTGGTCGAGCAGATTCCACAGTTTGAGGGCGGCATGGAGGCGTTCACCAAATGGCTCACGCAGAACCTCTGCTATCCCGCCGAAGCCCAGCGGGGCGGCATACAGGGCAAGGTGGTGGTGTCGTTTATCATCAACCGCGACGGCAGCATATCCTCGCCCAAGATAGAGCAGTCGGTACATCCGCTGCTGGACCGCGAGGCGATGCGCGTGGTCAAGATAATGCCCCGGTGGAAGCCCGGCAAGGAGAACGACAAGCCCTGCCGCACGCTATTCGCCATCCCCATAGTGTTCCAGTTGTAGAATCCCTAAAACAAGATAATTATGATGACAGCCGACGAAATTCTTGCCAAGTTCAATGAATTCCTTGAGCATCTGCCTTATGACAGAAAACCGTTTAGTCTTTATGAACCCGTCAAGTATGTACTCTCTCTGGGTGGCAAACGCATCCGTCCCACGCTCATGCTGCTGGCGTACAATCTCTACAAGGACGACCCAGAGTCTATCCTTATGCCCGCCTGCGCCCTGGAGACCTACCACAACTATACACTGCTCCACGACGACCTGATGGACAATGCCGACCTGCGCCGCGGTCACATGACCGTGCACCGCCGTTGGGACGCCAACACTGCCATACTCAGCGGCGACTCCATGCTGGTGCTCGCCTATCAGCGCATGGCCCAGTGCCGTCGCGACAAGCTGGCCGACGTGCTCAACCTCTTCACCGAGACGGCTCTGGAGATAGGCGAAGGTCAGCAGTATGACATGGAGTTCGAGCAGCGCAATGATGTGACAGAGGCAGAGTACATCGAAATGATACGCCTGAAGACCAGCGTGCTGCTGGCGTGCGCGCTGAAGATTGGCGCGCTGCTTGCCGACGCTCCCGAGGCCGACTGCGACAACCTCTACCGCTTCGGTGAAAAGATAGGACTGGCCTTCCAGCTGCAGGACGATTTCCTCGATGTCTATGGCGATACCAAGGTGTTTGGCAAGGCCATCGGCGGCGACATCCTCGCCGGCAAGAAAACCTTCATGCTCATCAATGCTCTCGCCCATGCCAACGACAGTCAGCGCAAGGAGCTCGAGCAGTGGCTCGCCATCAATGACAGGCCGAAGGAGAAGATTGAGGCTGTGACCAGACTGTACAACGAGATTGGCATCGATAGAATGGCTACCGAGAAGATAGCCTTCTACTTCGCTGAGAGTCATCGCTATCTCGAGGCAGTAAACGTAAACGAGTCGCGCAAGATAGAACTGAGACGCTATGCCGAACGAATGATGAAACGCCAGTACTGATGACAATATTCATAGACACACATACGCATCTCGACGGCGAAGAGTTTGCCACCGACAGGCCCGAGGTCATCGCCCGGGCCAAGGCGGCAGGCGTAGGCAGCGTCTTCATTCCCGCCATCGACGTGAAGAGCGTCGCCACGGTGCTCGATGTCTGCCACCAATACCCCGGCTACGCCTATCCCATGATAGGTCTGCATCCCGAAGAGGTGCGCGAAGACTGGGCTAAGCAGCTCGACACGATGCAGACGATGCTCGACGCCGACCGCAACGGCAAGCAGGAGTTTATAGCCATCGGCGAAGTGGGCCTCGACTACTACTGGTCGCGCGAATATGAACACGAGCAGTTGCTTGCCTTTGAGCGGCAGGTGCAATGGGCAATAGAGTATCGGCTGCCACTGATGATACACTGCCGCAAGGGGCAGAACGAGATGGTAAAGCTACTGCGCAAGTATGAGCAGGAACTGGTGGGCGGCGTATTCCACTGCTTTACCGGCAACCAGAACGAAGCCCAGGAGCTCCTCGGCTTCGAGCGGTTCAGCCTGGGTATAGGCGGTGTGCTCACCTTCAAGAGCAGCCATCTCCGCGATGACCTCCCCGCCGTCGTGCCGCTCAGCCGCATCGTCCTCGAGACCGACAGCCCCTATATGGCGCCCGTCCCCCATCGCGGAAAGCGCAACGAGAGTGCCTATGCGGCCGACGTAATGCGCTGCCTGGCCGCCAGCTACGGCGTGAGCGATGACGAGGTGGCCCAACAGACCAACAGGAATGTAGAACGTATCTTCGGAATAAAATAGGGTAAATATAAAAAAACTCAAGACAAAAGCCACGATTACCAAAGTTTTTTCGTACTTTTGCACGAGCTAAGAGGAGAGATGCTCGAGTGGCTTAAGAGGCACGCCTGGAAAGCGTGTATACGCCAAAAGCGTATCGGGGGTTCGAATCCCCCTCTCTCCGCCAAAGAGTCCTGTAAGTCGAAAGACTTGCAGGACTCTTTTATTATAATCCTGCCGTGCCTTTCAAAAATTACATTTACGACCAATAGTGTAGTTTTATACATTTTCTATATCATTTCATACAAACCATCTGCAACGATTTGCTTATGGCATATACATAGCCTAATTATGTATAGAAAAGCAATGAAGAAAGTATTAGTAGTTAGTTTTGGGCGGTATGATGGCGTAAACATAATTTGTGTTTACTATCAGACTCTTGCCAACACGCGTAAAGAAATTCTGCTTCAGCTTGTTAAAGGCTTCTACAAAGTAGTGCAACTGGAACGTCATCGTCACCGACTCTCCGTTGAAGAGATGCACGTCACAGTAGTTGCCAAAAGCTTCTATATAGGCAATGTCGTCCGTTGGCAACATAGTTAGATTCAGTACAGCATAACTCATTGGAAATCTTGCATTATTCAGAGGGTTGAGACGATGGCGGTGCTAACGTTTGCATAACTTTTTCCCCATATTTTCCATCTTCCCTAATATAGCGTAATGCAAAAATACATATATTTGCAGTCGAAAAAAACCAAAGAACGAGGATGGTCTTGGTTCTGCATAATGTGCAGGACCTGCTCTACTAACTAAAAACGTAGCATATCTATTAATAACGCGATAATTCTGAAAAGATGAAAAAATTAACTAAAAGCCTATTTGTCCTTATGTTGATGCTTGGGACAATATTGGAGATGAAGGCAGCAGATGTATATCTGCTTACAGCCCAAAAAAATCAACGGTATCGTTGGTGAGTATAAAGTGCCAAGCAACCATCAGCTTGCTCAGAACACTTCTTATGGCGACAATGTGTATTCCCTTAAAATCACTTCCATGCCCGAAACGAGTTTCTGGTTCCGTATCGGAGTGTCAGGGGAGAGTAATCAGATGCAGCCTGAAGTCAATGGTGATCCGCTTACGATAAACGAGGAAGGAACACAAAATCCCACCTATTATAATAATATATCAAACGGAAGTGATAAAGCCTGGAAAGTAAGCTATACGGCGGGCGAATATGAATATCTCACGGTTAATGTGGACATCACAGAAGGCGCGACGCGCCGCGTATGGATAGAAGGAAAGAAAACTTCCACAGGAGGAAGCGGTGGGCCTGTTGTAGGGCCTGCAACAGATGTCGAACCGGGTTACTATCTCGTGGGCAATTTCTTCTCGCCATATAATAAAGGTGGAGAATATAATCCGGGGGGCGACGGCGCAACGATAGACTATAAAAAACATGTGTATTTCAAATTCGAACAGCAAAGGGACAAGAGCTATTCGTTCAGCATCCCGGCATGCCTCACGGCACATGCACAGATTCTTGCTGTTGACGAGTATGACAATAAGATGGTTTACGGACCGGGCGAGGTATTCAACCTGCATGGTGCAAAGGATAATACCAGCGCATGGCCGTCAACAAACGGAACTGTGGGAACTATTTGTGGAACAACAGGGGCAAAGACACTTCTCGGTTCTGCGACAATGGAAGAGGGCAACAACTACTGGAATCTCGTGACCCGCAATGACGGAGTGATAGACGACGATGGCATGTATACCTTCAGCTTTAGGCTTGACAAAGACGGAAACCCCTCCGACTGGCAGGTGAAGCATGATGCCAATACACGTGTGACTTATTTTATTGACAACAAGGAAGGGGCTACGGCGCAGCCGCTCTATGACACTCGTACAGGTGGCCAGGGAAATTTCAGCGACAAGATGGAAGCTCCGCTCTATTTTGATGGTTCCAACAGCTATTGGGCAATCGATTATATTGTGAATGACGTATCCTCTACAGGGACACTTGCTCAGGCTAAAACGGCAACGCCGGATATTCATGCCACAAAGAGCGTAAACAACAATTCCGGAACTCACGATAAACTATTCTTCCTCGGCAACGGAGGTGTTGACTACAATTCTACCAGCGAGTATCGTGACAAGGTATGGGCTAACCAGAAACCTTTCACCCTTCATCTGCAGGGTATAAAGAGAATACACTATAATCCTAACAAAGGAAATAACGATTTGTCAATGCAAGACGGCAGTTATGGTCTGTCGGGCAGTATAGAGATAATCAACGGCAATGCTGACGATGCTGAGTCCCTGATAAAAACCATGTCTATGATAGGCGATGCCGTGGAAGGAACTTATGATGCAGCAACGGGCAATTGGCAGTATACTTCTACCGCAGGAGACATGAAGTATGATGACAACGAGCATTGCTTCTCGCTGACGATATCTACTGTAGACGCAAAATACGCCAAATCGCATTTCAGGTTTGTTGCCAACCGTGACGCAGACCAAAACTGGGGCGAGACGGACAACAATATTACAAACAATAAAGGATTCGCAAGACCCACTTATGATAATGCCGCTGATGCAGACAACCACTCTTGTATGCCTGACGATGCGAACGACGTGCAGTTCCGTAAAACGGCGAGAGAGGATGAGGAGGGCTTCGGAAGCACAACTCCTAATAAGAAGGATATCCTCTGGAACCGTCCCGCAGGAATATGGACGATAAGGTTCTACCCAGAGCTTGACAAGGATGGTAAAGACATCTCTCGCTATACCATATCAGAAACAAAAGTCATCAAGATGCCTTTCACCTATTGTGTAGGGAAGTTTATCCGTACATACAGCAACAATGTGGCAATGGCACCTGTCGACGACAACGTGAAAGTGTATGAGGCATATCGCTACAAAAAACCGGAGAATGCAGGAGACCCACTTTCAGAGCGTATGGGTACGGTTTATCTTCGTCAGCTCAAATACATTCCGGCAAATATGGGAGTAGTACTCGTAGGGGAAGTGCCTGAGGGATCCTTCTCCGACGGCGACAAACTGGATTTCTCTTTGAGGGAAGCACCGGCTGAAATGCCGTTAGAAGGTGATAATTACACGGCAGTGTGGACAAAGGCAGACGAGTATGCCGGTCAAGAATGGAACAACTATCTCAAGCCGACAGTCACGGCTATCGACAATCTCGGAAATGCTGATACCGATGCTGATGGAAAAATACTCCATCGCTTCTTCGGTCTTGCAAACTTCCATTCCACTAACTATTACAAGCAGAATGGGACAGGAGACGACTATATCGGTTTCTTCCGCCTTACGCAGAATGGTAGAAGCGATGCCAACAAGGCTTACCTGAGTATTCCGGCAAATACTGTTGTAGACGGTGGAGTAGGAGCGAAGTTCGGGTATATCGATTTTAACGGACAGTTTCTCGGAAATGAGACGGACCTGAACAATCAGTCGCTTGCCAAGATGGCTATTGTCTTCGATGACGAAGATAATGGCGGAAGCACTACTTCTATAACAGAAGTCAAGCCGAATAGTACAGACGGCAACGCATCGTTCTATACCCTTCAGGGAGTAAAGGTGTCACGTCCTGTCAAAGGAGTGTATATTCATAATGGAAAGAAATTTATCAAATAAGAAACCAAGGAAATATGAAAAGTTATATTAAGCCGGAAGTCAATGTGTATAAAGTTAGAATCGAGTCTCTTCTTTGTGGAAGCGAAGGTGGACAGATAGTAGGTGGGTTTGCCCCAAAACGTGACTTTTCTCACTTTGATGAGGAAAATGGTGACGGACATACTGGTCGCGGCGATTTTTGGGATGACTAAGACTTTGAAGATTGAATGAAATATTCTGAATAAATGTAGTTTTAGTTGCGTTAAGCAATCCGGTTAGTAGTGAGACAATCTGTAAGTAGCTTTAGTGGATATTATCCCTAAAAGCTCTTGCAGAATGTCTCTTTTTCGTTAGAAAAAGTGTGTATTTGGTTGATTATTCGTTAGAGAAAGTGTATAGTTTACCCCAATTCTGGATTATTGCTGTCCGCTAAAACTTTTTTTGAGCATATAAAAATTAGGGCTGGATTCCTCGCTTGGAATTCAGCCCTTTTAGTTACCTTTGTTTCTTGTTGTAAATTTCAATTCAAGTAACTATGAACAAAGGTACACATTTTAGCGGATAGCCGATGTATGGTCAGCTAATAAATTTGCTCAACAAGGAAGATATTCTCAAATTCAGCCGCGAGTATAATGGTGAACGCTACGTAAAGCGCTTTGATGCCTACCAGCATATGGCAATAATGCTTTACGCTGTCATCAGAAAATTCGACACATTGCGCGAGATTACAGATTCTATGTTTCCTGAAGCGCGCAAGCTCGCCCATTTGGGCATAAGGACGATGCCAAGGCGCAGCACTTTGTCTGATGCCAACGCCCGCAGGCCTGAGGCCGTGTTTGAGGCCACGTACCGCAGCCTGTACGCCCGATACAAGGACGAACTTTCCTCGGACAGCCGAAAACGGCGGATGCCTGCATGGTTAAACCGCCTACAGATTATCGACTCCACGACAATAAGCCTTTTTTCCAACCTCATTTTCAAAGGCGTAGGCAGGCATCCCAAGACCGGGGAAAAAAAGGGTGGTATAAAAGTGCACACCAATATCCACGCCAACGAGTTCGTGCCGTCTGACATCAAGTTCACGTCAGCCGCAACCAATGACAGCTTTATGCTGAAGCCCGCGAATTATAACGATGGAGATATCATTGCCATGGACAGGGCCTACATAGACTATGCCAGGTTTGAGGAACTGACCAATCGTGGTGTCACATACGTGACAAAAATTAAGAAGAATCTTGTATATGATACTCTTTCTGACACAATGTACATGTTGCCGTGTGGCCTCATGGAGTGTAGAGTCCAGGTCGTGGAGTTCAGGAAACATATAAAGGGCGGAGAGAATATCAAACACAAGGCCCGTATTGTCACCTATGTCGATCCTGCGAAGAAAAAGGCGAAAGTCATATCGTTGCTTACCAACGACATGACCATGGAGGTGGAAGACATCATCGACATATACCGCCAAAGGTGGGAAATAGAGTTGCTGTTCAAGCAGTTGAAACAAAATTTCCCGCTTAAATACTTCTATGGGGAGAGCGCCAACGCCATCAAGATACAGATTTGGGTCACCCTGATAGCCAATCTCCTTCTGATGGTCATAAAAAAACGCATCAAACGCTCTTGGAGCTTTTCTGGATTGGCATCAATGGTAAGAATCATGCTCATGTATTATGTGAACTGCTATACTTTTCTTGAGGAACCAGAAAAAGACTGGGCAAAAATGGTTCAGGAGGCTAAGGAAATACCTCCTGAACCAAGCCTTTTTGATTAGAGTGGGGGCTTACTTTTTGAAAAAGCAATCCCGAAGTCCCATTTTCAGAGGACTTCGGGCGAGGGATTTGTGCTCTTTAGAGTTTTAGCGGACAGCAATAATAGCTAATACTTACGACGGCGATCGAAAATGTCTATCTTTATATCCTTGATGATATAGTCTTTCAAGAGATTGGCCACACCATATGGAGTGATGTCATCGGGCTGGTTATAGCAAAAATCATCGTCATCGACAGTGTATGGAGGTACAAATGTCACTACGATACTTGCTGTATTTACCGCACACGCTGTGTCAGACCTCACGGGGGTGCATTCCATACTGCGTAGCCAGGCTCCGCATAGGTAGGTTTTCCCCTTTGGGTCTATATAGGGGGATGTGCCCTGCGACTCACAATCTTTCAGGGGCATTTCCCATATATACTGATTAATTAGCACCTCAAACTTCTTGCCGATAAAATAGCTGCGCTGGTCGTAGAAATTCTGTTTTAGAAAGGCTATTGTATCTCCTCGAAACTCTTTCAATGGGTGGTAGGTATAACTCTGTGCGCATACCTTAGACAGCCCTGCTATGAAGGCTATGAGCAATAATAACTTTTTCATTCTTGGCATATTTTAGTGATTATGTATTTTGCATTGGCTTTCTTGTAAGCCCCGTATGAAGTATAATGAGTTTCAATATCTCCACCGGCATCTTTCTCATTTTTAATTTTCGTAAGGCAAACACCAGTATCAAAATATTGTAAGATAGCGGCAAGTCGGAATAAGTTTTTATCTTCTCCTTTGTATTTGCTAAATGATTTCTTTTCCGTGTTAAAAAAATAGAGAATGTCTTGCAATGTTTCCTTCTATATTTGTATCTATTGTTGGAATATCTCCCCATGGACTATAAGGTTTTCCCCAATATCCTCCTCTATTGGGGTGTGGGGCTGTAACCTCGTATTCTGGAATTTCGAGTTCCCAGTTATCAGAGCTATCTGCGTCGGCAAATCTGGTCAGAGACGATTTGAGACCCTGATAGAGCCTCTTTGATGAGATTAGAATCCGAAGATAGACATAGCAAAAATACAAATTAAATCTGAGGAACTCATTCCTTTTGGAGGAATATTTTCAATCATGGAGCAATTTGACTCCACATTGTCATCCGTAATCGACTCAACCCTCGGTCTAAGGTGTAGATTGTTCCATCTCATGGCACGTTTTCTCGCCATGACAGAGCTTAAGTAAACTTAGCTCTGCTCATCTGGCTTAACGAAAACGTTCGTTTCCATCAGAAGGACACGCTGAAGATGTTCTTTGAGAGATTTGAACAGAACGGTCTTACTATCAATTATTTCAGAGCTGATTGCGGGTCATATTCCGAGGAAATCATAGTATACTACTTTAATGGGGACGTTTCTCGAATAGCACCCAAAATATGAACCGTCGTATGCGGAACCGCATATACGGTGGTGTGAGAGGTCGGAAAACGAAAGTAGGAAGAAAACTACTTCGTTTTCCTCCTACTCGATTTATTGTTTCCATTACACTCCCGACAGTGGAGATGATAGATAGGACGGTGGAGATGATGGATAGGACGACGGAGATGACCCCGGCTTACTTGGTGACCACCTTGATGATACACTTGGGTTCACGCCCGGCTTCCTTGGCATACTTGACATAAGTCGCAGTACCCTTGTCCTTGATAATCGTCACCGAATCTATCTTGGAGGATGGCGTCTTCTTCATTTCCGAATAAGGCACTATCTTGCCATTGATGACGCAGAGCACATCCTCCTTCTTGTCTACACTTGTGCTCTGGGTTGTATTCACCGTGATGCTGTCGACGTCGACTTTCGTTACAGTTGTAAACGTCTTCACATCACTTATGGTTCTGCCTTTGGTCTTATAGTCAGAAGTGACGATGACGTGAATGTTGCGCACTGGCTCTATCGAGTATTTCACGATGGTTTTGCCATTGAGTTGACTGCCGTCAAAGTTTTCCACCTGATGTCCATCTATCACATAGACCGGCTTTTTAATCTTCTGCGCACTCATGGTTGCGACAGAGAGTACTGCTACGAGCAGTAAGATAATCGTTCTTTTCATTTTGATATGATTTAGAAGTTTATGGATTGCGATATCAATTCTATGGATGACTCGCCCGAGCCCCGCCTGAGCATATACGAGTTGGAGTTACCGTTGTCTGACACGGTACTGACCTTGAACTCGTCGTCGTGAGAAGAGATGACGATATCATCGGGCACCACATCGGCCAGCAGAGCCACCGCCTCCAGCAGTTCTGGGGTACTGATGCGCTCGGTCTGCTTTTCCTGCGATCTACCAGCAGACTTGGCGGGTTTAGGAGCCGTCTCTGCGCGAGGTTCTACCTTCTGGGGCGGCACATCGGACGTGGTCTCCACTACGCGCTTGACCTCAACCTGCCGCCTGATCTCAGCCACAGGCTTCTGAGCCATCTCCCCGCTATTCCTCATCATGGGGATAGCGATTACCATGACCGCTACGACACAGGCTGCCACCACCCAGATCCACAGAGTTGCGCTCTTGGCTTTCTTTCGGGGAACCCGAGCCAGCATGGCGTCCTTTTCATCCTCACTGAAGTCATAGACATCGGTAGAGAAGCTGTCAAACAGCTCCTTATACACCATCCACTCTTCGGGGATAGCCTCAGCCGTGCAGAAGTAGTCCGACAGCAGCTGTTCTTCCGACTCCGTTGTCAGTCCTTGGACAAACCTTTCAAGAAGTTTTCCTATGTTTTCATTAGTCTGTATCATAACTCTGGCCCTTTCATTAGTTGTACGAGTGCCATCCGAGCCTTGCTTATCATGCCCCGGACCGACGACTCCGACGTTCCCATTATCTTGGCGATATCCGCATACTGCATATTCTCCACATTGCGCATCCTGAGCATTGCCCGTTGCTTGTCTGTGAGCGCCCGGACGCTACGTTGCAGCCGTTGCCGTCCCTCCCGTTCCTCCAACTGTATCTCCGGATTGGCGTGCGAGGCCACCTCCCATGCCCCATCTATAGAGACAATCTGCCGCTTGTCGCGCAGCATGTTGAGCGATACGTTCCGGCAGACCACGGCAGCCATATTCCTCATCTTCGAGGCTTCTGCCACACGGTCTCTGACTACCCACAGCTTCACAAGAGTCTCCTGGACGGCATCCTCTGCGTCGTCTGCATCGTTCAGATAGTGCCTTGCCTGCTTCAGCAGATTGCTGCGCAGACCCTCTACACCATGTATGAACTCTTGTATATCCATCGTCGCTAAGATTTGTTACTACTATAATAACACGAAAAGCCTGGTTTCGCTACCAGAGCAACCAGACTTTTTCTTTATAGTTGTCTACTAAGCCAACCAGATGGTCAAGCATAGCATTATGGATGCAACGATAATCCGTAGAAAACGTCGCAAGATTTGCGACAAAGTTAATAAATAAATGTCGCAACCACAAACAAAAGCAGGGAATTTAGATATAAAAAGACAATAGTACGACTCAGACGATACGCAACCGATGACAGCGCTGCGGGCATTACCATTAGCGGCGCCGTGACCACCATGGGCGGCTCGTAACTTATGACACGAGACCTCGTGCCTTATGATACGTAGGCTCGTAACATATGATACGTGGACTCGTATCATAAGGCACGAACCGGCAACCGCCATGAATACACATATTATCAATGGCTTACACGATATTCAGCTACAGCCCGCAGCGATGCAGCACTACGCTCCATGACGGCATCTGCCTTTCCTACCGCTGCAAAGATGGACTAAGAAAAGGTGATTACGACTTTTTCCGCTGCAAGCATGGACCAAGCAAAGGCGCATACAACACTTATCGCTGCAAACATGGACAAAAAAAGATGCTTGCTGCCCTCTTGGCTGCAAACATCTATGCTAAAGTCTACGCCGCTACCCTGCTCCACAGCCTGCCTGACGGCGGAGAGGGCAGAGACGGTGGTTATCTCTTCATATACTCAGTGGGAGTGGTGCCATACGCCTTGGAGAAACACTTGGAGAAGTAGCTGCTGTTGGAGAAGCCCACTGTATACATCACCTCCGACACGCTGAACTTGCCCTCCTTGAGCATGAGCGCCGCCTTGTGCATGCGTATGTCGCGGATATACTCCACGGGCGTCTTGCCGGTCATCGCCTTGAGCTTGCGGTAGAGCTGCTTGCCACCCATGCCCACGATTTCCTGCAGGGTGGTTACGTTGAAGTCTGAGTCTATCATGTGGGCTTCTATCGCCTCGGTGATTTCCTTGAGCAGACGCTGGTCCGCGGGGCTCAACTCGGGTTCCTCGATTTCCACCTTTTCTGCCTGGATGCCCAGATAGTTGTTGGTGAGGTCGAGTATCTCATCAAAAGAGCGATGACCCACCGCGCTCTTCAGGTCTTCGGCCAGTCGGTTGAAGAAACTCATACGTGCGTCGACCTGCTCGAGTATCTCCGCTTTCTGGCGGCGTTCCTCCGCCAGTCGCTTTCTGACCCACACAAACTTGAGGCTACCCCAGGCGATGGCGGCAGCCAGCAGGGTGTAGACGAGTTTGGCCCAGAGCGAGAGATACCATGGTGGCAGTATCGATATGTCGAGCCTGTAGACCTCGTCGCCGATATTTCCCTCACCGTCAACGGCATGCACCGTGAGATGATAGCTACCATGGGGCAGGCCGTTGTAACTTATGTCCAGATTGCGATGCGTCATATACTGCCAGTCGTGGTCGCTGCCCTCGAGGCGATAGGCATAGACCGCCGAGGGATGGTCTGAGAAGGGCAGGTCGGTAAGCTGCAGCGTGAAGTTGTTCTCGTCGCTCTCTATCACCAGTCTGTCCATGGTGCGCGGAGCCTGCTCGAGGGTTTTCACACGACCGTCGTCGCTGCCGGCTGCCCGACCGTCGGCCATAGCCCCCTGCAGCTGGCGGCCGTTGACCATCACGCCTGCGAGCATGAGCCTCCGGGGATGGGCGCTCGCTGTGGGCGCGTCGGCATTGAGCGTCACATAGCCGTCATTGCCACCCATCACCACCTGGCGCTGCGTGGGCGAATAGTAGATGGTCATGGGCGTGATGTCCTGGGGTATCTTGAACCTGAAGCTCTTGCCGTCGAGGCCGATGACACAGCACTCCTGACCGCTCACCACCCAGGTGCGCCCGTCGACATCGCTCATACATGCCACCTTGCCGCCTATCTGCCACTCGCGGGGCTTGACGGGCCATGTGGCTTTGCCCTCCATGACATAGCATCTCACCTTGCCATTGCTGCCCATCCACACATTGCCACGGGCATCGGCCATGAGATAGTTGACCACATCGTCCGCGGGCACAGCCTCGACCTTCATGGTCTTGGGATTGATGCGGTCTACGTGGTTGCCGGTCGAAGCCCACACCATACCCTGGGCATCGGTTACCAACTGGCCCACATGCAGCGCCGAGAGGGCATTGGCGCCATGGTTGGCAAGATGCACATCGGCCATGAGCGTAGCCGTAGCCGACGGCGATGAGGCCGTGGCTGCAGTGACGGTCTGCACGAGCCGCTGGCGGTCTACGACGAAGATGCCGCCCATGTATGACGCCATCCACATGCGTCCCTGCCGGTCTTGGAGTATATCATAAGCCCACGCTGTGGAGTATCTGCGCGTGGGGTCGTAGACGATGAAGTTGCGCATCTGGCCCGAGCGGCTGTCATAGAGGTTGATGCCGTGGTCGGTACACACCCAGACGCCGCCCTCGCGGTCTTGATAGATTTTGCGCACGCGGTTGTGGCTCAGCGGGTGCTGGCTGTTGTTCTGCCGATACCATGCCTTGCCCTGTCTTATCACGCCATTGGTGCCACCCATCCACCATTCGCCGTCGCGCGTCTGGCAGAGAGCGTGCAGACAGTTGCCCTCATTAGACAGGGTAGCCTTGTAGAGCGGAGTATATATATAATAGGTATGGGACGACAGGCGCGACAGCCCGTTGTCGGTTCCTATCCACACATTCTGCCACTTGTCGACATAGCATGCCCACACGATGTTGTTGGGGATAGACGAGGCGTCGTGGGAGTCGTGCTGATAGTGGCTGATGGTACCACTGACAGCCATGGAGAAGAGTCCGTCGTCGGTGCCAATATACAGGGTGCCGTTGGCAGCAAGGACAAAGCACTTGATGGAGTGACCGTTGAGGGCGTCGATACGGGTAAACGACTTCAACTGCAGGTCGGCGCGGTAGAGGGCGCCCTCGGTGCCTATCCAGTAGCAGCGGCGGTGGGCATCGTAGGCAAGGGCGTTGACCAGTGGCTGGGTGCCCTGGCAGAAGGCTATCTGCCTACGGCCGAGATAGAGTCCGGAGATGGTGCCCTTGAGCAGCCCTCTCCGCGTGGGAAGCAGGGCGTAGACATCGCTGCCATAGCCGTCGCTGCCATGACGCAGGTCGATGACGCGCAGCTCGGTGGGAGTCTTGCGGGTAGTGGTAGTGCCCGCAGCAGTGGCGGTACTGGGTCTATAGGCATAGGTGTCGAGGTCGAAGGCCTGCAGACCGTTGGCGGTGGCAAGATAGAGCATATTGGACTGCTGCGCCAGAGCATTTACGCGCGTATTGGCCACCGTACAGTCGCCGAAGTGGCGATAGCCGTGGTACCCGTCGTAGCTGAAGAGTCCGGCATCGGTACCTATCCACATCAGGCCCTGACTGTCCTGCATGATGGCGTAGATGGTCTGCGCTCCGTCGAGCGTGATGTTGGTAAACCGTTGTGCATGGAGCGCACAACAGATGATGTGCATGAATATAAACATGCCAATATGTCTGATAGTCTGCTTCATATACAACAAAAATACGCATTAAAAAGCACACTGGCAAACATATTGGCAAGAAAAAATCAACCGACTCTCAAAGTAACGGTTTTCTCGATATTGCGGGCAGCGCTTCTGACCCTCACGGTGACCTTGCCCGCCTGCTTCAGGCTCTGGACGATGAGCACCAGCTTGCCCGAGAAGAGCCGCATGCGGGGCTGGGTAAACGACTCGATCGAGGTGGCATCGCCGTTGCATGCCGCCTTGAACTCTCCGGCACCGCTGACCTCGAAGGTGAGCTCGTCGTCGGCAAGCGGACACTCGTTGCCATCGGCATCGAGCATGCTGACCGTGATGAAGGCCAGGTCGTGACCGTCGGCGTTGAGGGAGGCATCATGGTTGTGGTCGCAGCCCTCGACCAAGCACGCCACGGCGGTAGAAACGTGGTCGGGGCAGTCTACCTCGAGGCGTATCTGCGATGGCTCTCCGGCTGTACGGCGACAGTCTTCGCCCACCTTTTCTCCATACTGGTTGTAGGTGACCACGCGTATCTCGCCGGGTTCGTATCTCACGTCGTTCCATCTGAGGCGGTAACGGTCGAGACGGCTTGTCGGGTCCTTGCGCACACGCCCCTGACTCTTGCCGTTGACGAAGAGTTCGCCCTCGACGCCGTCGGTGTAGCAGTATACGGGTGTCGGCTCTCCCTCACGCCCGCTCCAGTTCCAGTGGGGCAGCAGATGGGTGGTGTGTACACGCCCATTCCAGTGGGCACGATACATGTAATAGCGGTCTTTGGGCAGTCCAGCCAGGTCGCAGATACCAAAATAGCTGCTGCGCGAAGGCCAGTAGGTGTCATAGGGCGTGGGCTCGCCCAGATAGTCGTAGCCCGTCCACACAAACTCGCCGATAACCCAGCTGTGGTCATTCTGCATCTGCCAGTCGTCGTCGGGCAGATTGCTCCACGAGCAATACTCTGTGTCGTAACTCGAACACTGGCCGTCGGGATAGGGATTGTTGTTGTGCGCCCCTACCCTTACCGGGAACTTGTATACTCCGCGCGAGCTCACGGTCGATGCCGTCTCAGACCCGAGCAGAAAACCCTGGGGCAACTGTGCCATATTGTTGTAATACTTGTGAACGCGGTAGTTGAAACCCGGCACATCCATCACCTGGGCGAAACCAGAAGCCAGAGCTTCTTCGGCACGGTCCATGCCCTGGGTGACAGGGCGCGAGGGGTCGTACTGGTGGCAGAGGTCCTGCAGACGGCGGGCGATGGCAACGCCCTCCTTGCTCCACTGCTCGGGTATCTCGTTGCCTATACTCCACATGATGATGCTGGGGTGGTTGCGGTGGTGCTTCACCAGATTGGTGATGTCTCTGTCGGCCCACTCCTCGAAGAAACGGGCGTAGCCGTTCTTGCACTTGGGATAGACCCACATGTCGAAGCTCTCGGCCATAACCATCATGCCGAGCGAGTCGCAGAGCTCCATCTGCATGGTAGAAGGCATGTTGTGGGCTGTGCGGATGGCGTCGCAACCCATGGCTTTCATCATCTTAATCTGGCGGATGAGGGCAGCCTTGTTTTCGGCAGCGCCGAGGGGTCCGAGGTCGTGGTGGAGACACACTCCCTTAATCTTACGGCTCACGCCATTGAGCTGGAAACCGTGTTCGCGGCTCACCGAGATGGTGCGTATGCCGGTCTTGACGGTCTGCACATCGACCAGGCGGCGCCCCTCATAGCGGGCGAGGCTGAGCCGATAGAGCGTGGGCGACTCGGGCGACCAGAGTCGGGGCTCGACCACACGGAGCGTGGTCTGGAACTGGGGGGCGTTGCCCTGCAGCGTGTCGGCAGCCACCACCCTACCCTCGGCATCGGCCAGAGAGACCACGGTGTAGCCACGCTTGCCCATATTGCCTTGAAGCAGAGCGCTCACCTCGACCTGGGCCTCATCGCGGGTGGCACTGAGGGTGCGCACATAGGTGTCCCAGGGAGAGAAGGCGGCATCGCCATAGAGCTCGACATGGACCGGACGGTAGAGACCGCCACCAGGATACCAGCGCGAGCTCTCTTCGCGGTTGTTGAGATGCACCTCGACAAGATTGTCCTTGGAGCCAAACTTGACAAAGGGTGTGATGTCGATGCGGAAGGCGTTGTAGCCATAGGCCCAGCGGCCTGCCTCACGCCCGTTGACGCTCACCACGGGTTCGCTCATGGCTCCGTCGAACACCAGTACGGCGCGCTTGTAGCCCTTGGGCAGCGCCAGACGCATGCGGTAATATCCCTCACCTATCCAGGGCAGCGCGCCCGAGCGGCCCGACTTCTCGGTCTTCTCGGACTCGCCGTTCTGCTCGATGGCGACCATCTGCAGATCCCACTTCTTGTCGAAAGGCCCCGATATAGCCCAATCGTGGGGCACCCGGACGGGTTGCCACGACTGGCCGTCGCGTGAGAAATCCCAGTCGGGGAGGTCGATAACACGGCTTACCTGGGCCCGGCACCCCGTGGAGAGGGCCAACATAAGTGTGGAAGCCAGCAGTAGGGCTTTTGCTATTATATTTTTCATTGTTGTCTATAATTGTTAGTCGGTTGTTGTATTATTCGTATTTCCAGGTCATGGCGTTGAGGTCGGCGGTGACGGTCACCTCGGTGCCGTTGACATCGTCCTTGAACCAGATGTTCCAGTTGCCGTCGGCTGTAGACAGCTTGAAGAGGTCTGAAGGGTCCGAACCGTAGTTGGTCTGTTGGTCATTCTTGCTCTCACCCACGTAGACAGTCACCACTACCGAGGCGCCGATGAGGGGGGAACCATTTTGTGCATCTGTCACTTTACCCTGGATGGTTCGAGTCTGTGCCAAGACTGGCAGACAGCCCATGAGCAACAATGCCACGAGAAGATAGCTTCTCTTCAGTTGTCTTAAGATTGCGTACATTTTAGTTACTATGTTAGGTTGTTGGTTTTTAACTGTGGCAAAATTAGCCAATAGGGTAAAAACAACAAGACATATATCAGACAAAGATAAAAATAAAACGGACACAAGTGGTCATTTCGCGCGTTTTTGTCCGTTTTGTTGCCAATATGACCGATATGTTGCCAAGAAAGACGGCCTCTTTTATCCACAATCAGACAGATAAACGACTGGGGGGTATCTTTTTTCCGACTTCAAAGTATGAAATGACAAATTCAAGGTGCCAATGATATAATTCGTGATGTGCATTACACGTATCGTGCCATGAATGACAAAAATATCATACGAAAAAAAACAGCGCGAAACCAACGCTATTATTGTAATAATGTGTAAATTTGTCGGCAAGCAGCTTACTGCCTACTCAGATAAAGCCATAATCATGACAGACATAAAGGATAAGAAGATTGCCATATTCGGCATCAGCCGGCTGCGCATGGGAACCGACGGCAAGGGCATCACCACCCTGGTCGCAATGATGGGCTGCCCGCTGAAGTGCAGGTATTGCCTCAACGACCGCTGCCACTACGATGTGGGCGGCAACGGCGACGGCAGCGACGGCCACACCCTCACGCCCGGCATACACTGGGTCACGCCACTGGAACTCTACGAGATGGTGAAGATGGACAATATCTACTTCCAGACCACGGGCGGAGGCATCTGCTTCGGTGGCGGTGAGCCCACGACGCAGCACGCGTTCATCACAGCCTTCATCCCGCTCTGCCCCAGCCACTGGAGGTTCACGATAGAAAGCTCGCTGTGCTGCACCACCGATGCCATAGAGGCACTGGCACCCCATATCGACGAGTGGATAGTCGATGTCAAGGATATGAACAGCTATATCTACAGGGAATACACCTCCGCCGAACCGGTAGTCAAGGAGCGGCTCGCCGAACTCATGAAGCTGGTGCCCGAAGAGAAGATTAGGGTCAAGGTGCCGCTCATCCCCGACTTCAACACCGATACCGATGTAGAGCGGAGCGTCGACGAGCTACGGGCGATGGGCTTGACGCATATAGAGAGGACCGAATACATCGTCAAGCCATCCAAATAGTATATATATAATAAGGTATAGACAGAGGGAGGATGGCTCCGCATTGACTGGCAGCCCCTCTACACGCAGACCGC
Organism: Prevotella sp. P4-51; assembly: GCF_002251455.1. NCBI lineage: Bacteria > Pseudomonadati > Bacteroidota > Bacteroidia > Bacteroidales > Prevotellaceae > Prevotella > Prevotella sp. P4-51. The sequence continues at coordinate 35,012 of NZ_NPJM01000054.1, read as the reverse complement.
CGCTGAAGTTGGCCCTCGGGCTTGTCTTCAGCGGCGGTCTGTTAGTATTTTTTGGCGAGAAGGTCATCTCGGCGGGGGCGGAGGTCATCTCGGCGGGCGTGGGGACAATCTCGGCGGGCGTAGATGTCATCTCAGCGGGCGCGGAGACATCACCCAGCGAAGCCGCGATACAGCCCACCCTCGCTTCAGCGCTTCAGCGCCTCGAGGATATGGTCTCTACACTGCTCCATTATCCACTTGGGCGTGCTCGTAGCCCCACATATACCTATGGTCTTGACTCCGTCGAGCCAGTGCAGGTCTATCTCCGACGGCTGCTCGATGTGGTGGCTGTTGGCGTTGACGCGCAGACACTCATTGAAGAGCACCTTGCCGTTGCTGCTCTTGTGGCCGCTCACAAAGAGTATCATGTCGTGGCGGGCGGCAAAGGCGGCAATGTTGGGCATACGGTTGGCAACCTGGCGGCAGATGGTGTCAAAGCTGCGGAAGGTGGCTTGGGGAGAGATATGCGCCTGGATGTAGGCTATAAGGGCATGAAACTCGTCGAGCGACTTGGTTGTCTGCGAGTAGAGGTAAATGTCGCGGTCGAAACAGAGATGGCTGGCGTCGTCAAGGTTCTCTACCACGATGGCGTTGCCATCAGTCTGACCCACGAGACCCAAGACCTCGGCATGGCCGTTCTTGCCAAAGATGACAATCTGTGCCTGGGGATTGTCGTCATACTGGCGCTTGATGCGGCGTTGGAGCTGGAGCACCACAGGACAAGTGGCATCGATGATTTCTATATGATTGCGCTCGGCGGTGGCATAAGTAGCCGGCGGCTCACCATGCGCACGCAGCAGCACCTTGACATCGTGGAGCTGAGACAACTGGCTGTGGTCTATAGTCTGCAGTCCCTGCAGATGGAGACGCTCTACCTCCATGCCGTTGTGCACGATATCACCCAGGCAGTAGAGCGTATCGCTGCGAGAGAGTTCTTCTTCGGCTTTGCTGATGGCGGTAGTCACTCCGAAGCAAAATCCGCTACCGCTGTCTATTTCTATCTGTATCATCAGGATAAGTGTCTATCGTTTTACATCTACGGCTATCACCACCTTGGCTTTGTCGGGGTCGTTGGTAATCATCAGTATGCGTGGACGAGTACGCACCTTGTGCAGCGCCGATGCCACGGCGGTCACGCGCAGACGAGCCGACGCGCCGGGAGCTATCTTGCGGGTCGAGAGCGACACCTCCAGTCCGGCGGTAAACATCTGTATGTTGCGTATCTCGAGGTCGGTGCGTCCGTTGTTGGTGATGATAATCTCGCCGCGCTTCTTCTTTTTACCGTCAAAGCTGCCCAGGTCGAGGTAGGTGGCAGAGAGGCTCATCTTGGGGGCATACTGACGGGTGGCGTCGGTGATATTCTTAAACGAGGGCAGCAGCACCGCCGACACCTCGATGGCCTTGTCGGCAGAGACGCGCTCACCGGGATTGCTGCCCAGGTAGATGGTGGTCTGGGTGAGTCCGAAGTCGCGCAACTTGTCTGACAGCAGCGTGAGGGTCACCACTCCGGGACGCCCGGCGGCTATCGTCGACGGCGACACTTGTGCCTCGAGGTAGTTGGGCAGGTGCATCACCTGCGGGCTCACTGCCTTGGAGGTGGGGTTGAGGATATTGATGCGGAAGAAGGGTCGCTCGCCACGGTTGACGTCATCATATTCCACGTCGGTCTTGTCGACACGCAGGTCGCCGAGCTCGAGGGGGAAGTCGCCGGTATAGTCGATGACCTCTTCCACGACCACGCCACGCAGGGTGAGATACACGGGCTTATTGCCGCCATCGACATAGAGCGCCAGCTCTTTCTGGAAGTGTCCCAACTGACGGGCGTCATAGACAGCGCTTACCTTGAAGGTCTTGCCGTTGGCTATGGCCTGACTGGGGTAACTTGCCACTGTGCATCCGCAACTGCTGCGCACTTTGGCGATGGTGATGGGACGCCCGCTCTGGTTGCGGGCCTCAAACTGTACGGTCACGGGGCGGCAATACTGCACCTGACCGCAGTCTATGGTGGGTTGGGCTACTGTTATCTTCTGTGCCATAAGCGCCATCGGCGCCACACACAGCGTGAAGAGGGTCATCACCAGACGGTGAGAGTGTGAGGATAGGTTCATTATGGTCATATTATGGATTTACGTGGATGATTTCACCGGCAACACGACCGGCAAAGGATGGACTGTAGGCACACTGCACGGTGCACTGACCTGCCCGGTAGTCGCCGGCACGGTCTACATAGTAGGAGGTCTCGATGACATGGGTGCCCTTGCCCATCCGGTCGAAATAATAGGATGTGCGGCAGTCGCGCGGAGCCTCATAGCAACCCTGACGATAACCGCTCAGCTGGACAACGGGCTCCAGACACGCAGCGCGCTTGTCGGTGACTTCGACAAAGTCGTAGTCGCGGTCGGCGCGGATGATGATGCGCACGGTGACCTTGTCGCCCACACCGAGGTGGGTGCCTCCGACGACCTGGCGCTCGATGCTGAAACCTTCACCAGCCTTCTCTACCTTGTCGGATGGCAGCATCATCGAGGCATAGACAGCACCCCAACTGGTGTGGGGCTGCTGCTTGGTGATGGCTATCGAGTTGACGGCGCCGTCGGCCTGCCAGGTCTGCGCGCCGATCATCGGCACGCTGGTGTCGGCTTCCATCGGCTTGCCGTCGATGGTGATGCGTGTGCCTGTGGCTGGCGCGAGGGCCGAGCCGTTGTCCTTGAGGAAGGCATAGATGGCGTTTACGCTGTTTATCGGTGTGTCCCAAGCCGTCGTACGCTTCTCCTGCAAGAGCCACTGCCGCATCTCGTCGATGGCAACGCTGTCTTGGGGAGCGAGCAGACCCATTGCCTCGATGGTGGCTACCTGTGTGGGGATGCGGTAGCTGCACCAAGAGTAGCCGGCAAGCGGAGTATCGTAGTAGCGACCCATGCCGTCCTTGTAGACGGTAAACTCGCGCGCACTCTTCAGGCACTCCTTGGCCCTGGCATCGCGTCCGTAGAGGGCGAGCACCACGGCGCTCTGCGCCTTGTCGGCGATGGTGGCCACGTGCTTCTGCTTCTCCATGATATCGAGCAGATAGTCGATGGTGGGGGTTGCCTTGCGCCCGGCGAGTGCAGAGGCGTAGAGATAGCGTGTCTCGATATAGTCGAGGCGGTCGGTCGTATGGTTCTTGGGGTCACGTTTCTTCATTTCCTCCACGCGCTGTGCCATCACTCTGTCCAATGCTGTCAGTGCGTTGTCCAGGATATTCTGCGTGGCGGTCTGCTTGCCGACGATGCGGTCGAGCCTTGCCAGCGTCTCTGCCACGGCGGCAGTCATATAGACGTTGCCTGTCATGCCTTTCCACCATGCCAACGTACCGTCTTCGTCCTGCAGGTCACCGAGGCGACGCAGGATAGACGACTGCGAAGCAGCCAGCTGGTTGGCATCGAGGTATCGGGCCAGACTATGCATACGCTGGGTGTCGCGGGCGGCATCCATGAGCCACGGGGTTTCAGCCAGAACGGTCTGCTTCAGACTCTCGTTCTTTTCCAGCACACCTGTGAGCGACTTATCGGAACGCTGCTGCCAGAGGCTTATAGCCTGGGCGATAGCGGGCGAACTGCCGATGATGTGCTGGGCGATGGCGTTGGCATAGTAGGCGGTGACGAGGCTCATGGCGTTGTCGCCCGAGGGGTTGGCCATCGACGGCAGAGCCTGTATCATGAGCCATGCGGGGTTGTCGGTATATTCTATAGTGGTATGCGTGCGCGTGGCGCCGGCGGAGTATAGGGATGTCAGGTCTATGGTGTGGGTGCCGGTGCCCGTGAGGGTAAACGGACGGGTGTTGACCACCTGTTCACGGTCGGGCAATACGGGCAGATAGTGCTGTTCGCCATCGGCAAAGTCGCTGCCGGTAGCCATAGCCTTGCACACCACAAGAGTCTCGTCGGTAGAGAGGTCGAAGGCGAAATAGAGGGTAGCCGCAGCCTTGGCGTCGACATCAAAGTTCTGCTGACGCGCCACGAGGGTGCGACTGCCGTCGGCGGTGGTGAGTTCCAGACGCAGTCGGCCGCTCTGGCGCTGGTCCGAGGCATTGGTCACACGCACGGCGATGGTGGCATGGTCACCATTGCGCACAAAGCGGGGCATATTGGGCTGCACCATCACCTTCTTCTGTGCCACGGCGAGGGCTTCGATGGTGGTAGCATTGAGGTTGCGGTCGTGTACGAGGCCCTTGAACTTCCACGTGGTCACCGACTCGGGCAGACGGAAGCTGATGGCGATGTCGCCCTTGGCATCGGTCTGCAGGGAGGGATAGAAGAAGACGGTCTCGTTGAAGTTCTCGCGCAGAGAGGCCCACTCGGGCTCCTTCTCTGTCTCGGTGACCGACGGCTCGGGCATCGCCGCATCAGACGCCAGTTTGTCCTTGACCCTATTGGCACGGGTCGACTCGGCGCTGGCTACTCCCCTCACAAAGAGCTCCCTGCCTGCAGATGCCGAACCGGCATACATGGGGCCTGCGGTGCGATAGAGGAACCGGCAGGGCCACGCCGTAAGTTGCGAGAGCGACAGGTCGGGCTCTGCCAGCATCTTGGTCTCGAGATAACTGTACAGACCGATACTTCGGCTGTAGGGTATGCGCCAGTCGGCATTGTAGAGCCGGCTTGCGCCATACTCGTTGTAGAAACGCCAGTCATGGGCATAAATGGCATCGAGCGAATGGTCGTAGAGCGAGGCTATGAGCTGGGCGTCGGCGGGCTTGCCGTCGGGGCGGCTCACGTGGAGGGTCCACGTTTCCTGCTGTCCAGGCACGAGGCGGTCGCGGAAGGTGGTCCAGCGTGCCACAAGCCGCTTGTCGGGCATAGGCCGCATGATGCGCTGGGTGTGTATGTAGCGGCGGCCGTCCTTGACCCAAGCATAGGTGAGGGTGAGGGCGTCGCCATAGTCATCGCGGTAGGTGAAGTCGCGCAGATGGAGCTGGCCCTTGAGGTGGAGCGAGCCGCTCTCTATCACGCGGTCGTCGGCAAAGAGACTGTAGACGACGTACTGTTCGGGGGCAGAAGAGCCAAGTTGCAGCCTTACCTTGTCCTTGCCCTTGAAGCGGGTGCCGCTCAGATAGAACCAGTCGGGGGTATCGATGGGGGCACGGCTGTCGGTAGCGCTGAAGAGTACAAACGGGTGTACGAGGGTGTCGCTGTCACACACGGCGGTGAGCACATGGCGGCCGCTCTTCAGCCCCTTGAGGAGGGCTCTCAGGTCTACCGCCTCGTTGGCCTTGGCGGTGTAGCTATGCTTGCCGATGGTGTAGCTTACGGTGCCGTCGATATTCTGACCGGCGCTGTTGCGGTAGTCAAAGCGTATGGAGCCGATGCTGTCGCGCTCTATCTGGTCTGCCATGTCGCAACTGAGCATCGTAGGACGCGTGCCAAGGGCTACAGAGGTCTGGGCGTCGTGGCTCTCTCCGGCGGCATCGGTGACGGTGGCGCTGACATCAAAGGAGTAGAAGACCCGACGGTCGTAATCGGCATCATCGACCGTGAGGGGCAGACGCAGACCGAAGCGGCCCAGACTGTCGGTGACCGTGGTGGGCAACTGCTCGACATGGCTTTCACCGCGACCGAAGCGCCACCACCACAGTCCTATCCGGCGTGTAGACTTGGCGCTCACCTTGGCGTACTGCACAGGCACTCCGGCATAGGTCATCACCCTACCGGTGAGCAGGAGCGTGTCGCCAGCCTCGTAACAGGTGCGTATCGTGTCCCATTCTATCTTGAACGTAGGGCGCTTGTATTCCTCGACCCTGAAACTGGTGCTGAGCGAATAGGGCATGTCGCTGTCTATGTAGTATCTACCGGTGAGGCCGGTGGCGGGCAGCACAAACTGGCTGTGGGCGGTGCCATAGCTGTCGGTGGTCACCTTGCGCTCGGCTATCACCCGGCTGTTGGCGTCGTGCAGACGCAGGGTGAGGCCGCGACCTGTGATGGCGTCGCCTTGGGTGGCGCTGCTCCTGTAGGCTCCCACCACAGCCACCTGTACGGTCTGACCGGGACGATAGATGCTGCGGTCGGTGAAGAAGCTGAACCGCTCTTCTGCCTTGGACTTTAGGTATGAGAGCATCGACCATGTCTGACCAAACGGACTGTTGATGTCCATGCCCGAAGTTGCGCGCATATAGCTGTCTCCCCACTTGCCCGTGCAGAGCGCCTCGCCCTTACGGTTGACGCGGATGACGGTGTCCTGGTCGCAGCGGCGCATGTCGCGTCTGATGATGATGGATGCCTCAGGCACGGGGTTTCCCGTTGTAGCGTTTACCACTACCAGCCTCATATTGGCAGTGCCCTTCGCCGACTGGCTCTGCACCATCAGGAGCAGGTCGCTTACGGAGAGAAGGGCATACTGGGGCTTCACGCCCTTGACATCGGCCTGCACCTCGACCAGATAACTGCCCAAGGGCAGCGGGGCGAGCGTGGCAGAGTCGGAGAGCAGCTTGTAGTCGGCATGGCCGATATACTTGCGCACCACCGTCTGCACGGGTGTCTTGCCTGCGTCTTGTCTGAGCGTCTCCACCAGTTTGTCTGTCTGTTGCAGAGACTCGCTACTGATGTCGGCATAGGGCTTGCTGAGCCGATAGACATTGAGGGTGAGTTGGTGGATATTGCGTATCGAGTTGATATGTATCTTGCGCTCCTTGCCGGGCAGCATCTGCCGCTCCTGGAGACTGATGTTGAACTGGGGCGCGGTGAGGTCGGTGCGCCTGTTGCGCAGGATATTCATGCGGGGCCATGCTCCCCACTTGGCTATAGCCCAGTCTATGTATCTTATGCGGCGCTCTACGATGTCTTTAGCGTCTTCATCCATAGCCTCATAGTGGTCTATGGCCAGCTCACCACACTCGTCGAGGTCTTGGTATACATTGATGAGCGAGTCTATGGCGTGCTGGTAGTGCTGCTTGCCGCTGCGGGTGTAAAGCCAGTCGCTGTGGTTCTCGCGCAGGTCGAGGCAGGCGGCCAGACAGGCGGCGCGGCGGTTGCCGTGGGCTTCGTAGTAGCGGTTGAGCAGCCCATACTCCTTGGCCTCACCAGCCACAACGTGGAGCAGGTCGCCTCCGAACGCCTTGCTCATATCCCGGCGCTCCACGGCAGGCTCGTAGGTCTTGGCCTGGGTCTTGGCGAGCAGGTCGGGGTCCTTGAGGGCGCGGGCAAAGCAGTCACGACTCTTCTGCTGATAGGCTTTGCGGTTTATGCCTCTCTGCTGCATGGCGTAGAGCTTGCCCAGGGCGGTGGCATAGACGGCGCGCAGCACGGGCGACTTGGCGCGCTGCTCTTCGGCAGCCATCTGCGCAGCCACGGCGTCGAGCGAGTCGGGCGATATCTGGATGGTCAACCCTCCACGGGCTATCTGTGCCTTGACCAGATGGCCGTAGGCTTTCTCGGCAGTGGCGCGCACGATAATCTTGTCGAGCACAGCGATGGCAGTGCGTGGCTGCCATGCGGCGGCAGCCTTGTCGTAGCGCTGCCAGAGCGAGGTGTAGGTGTCGGCAGCCGATGCCTGCACCACGGCGATGAGCATCAGAGTGAATAATATGACCGATTTCTTCATTATTGTCAGTTCTGTAGTTACTATATCGCAAAATTAGTAAAAATAGGTGGTCACTACAAGAATATTTATATAAATGTCATTAAAAAAGCTCATTGTTTGTCATTTTGTCTTGACCGCTGCCCCACCCGACTCTATCTGGCTCGCGGACGCTGCCATCCACAGGCTGGGACTGCTCGGAGAGAGCGCCGCGATGATGCGTAAAACAATCCCCGCAGCCGACTGTCGACTGCGGGGATTTTGCGATATGGGCTATACTCACCACCCTACTTGGCGGCACGGTACTGATACCGTCCTCCGGTGATGTCCTGAAGACTGAGGTGGCGATAGAGGATGTCGTACATCTCGGTGGGCTGACTGCCCAGACGGAAGTGGACGCCATGGTCTTCATAGATGAAGCAGATATCGCCATTGCCGTCGAGCGCCATGGATGAATAGGCAGAATAGCCATCGGTAATCTCGTGGCGCTGCCATCCTTCAGCCCAGCGGTCGGGCGTGGCCCAACTGTCGGCTGTGTCGAAGGCTTTCCAGTAGATGGAGACATGGCTGCGGCGCTCAAGGTTGGTGGGATGGTTGCCAGGGGTGCCACGGGGCACCGACTGGAGAGCCACATAGACCTTACGGCCGTCGGCATCGAGGGCTGGGATGAAGAGTATCTCGCCATTGCAGTTGTTGTTGATGGTGGCTGTACCGCCGTCGTGCTTCTCCGAGGCTACAGGCTCTGCCCAACTGCCGTCCTGGCATTGGCGGTCGGCGTAGGTGAAGATGTTGAACCATCGGCCGTCCTGACCGCTGCGACGACAACTGAGCAGCACGCGGCCGTCGGGCAGCTCTTCTATCTTGGCTTCATCGCCCTGTGGGGCTGGACGGGCGTCGGCACCGCCGAGGGGTACCCATGTGTGGCCGAAGTCATCGGAGTAGACGACCAGACTGCCCTCATTGGTCACCACGGCTGAGTAGAGACGGTAGTAGGTGCCATGCTTGACGAGTCGGCTCTGGCAGATGCGGCCGCTGGTGAAGAAGAGGCGGAAGATATTGCCATGACCGCGATAGAGGTCATAAATCTGCGAGGTCACATCGCCACCGTTCCAGGTGTAGCCGTCGTCGAGGCTGTAGTAGCGGCCTACCTTGAGTACCTTGGAGTAGTCGCCGGGTACATCTACACGCGACCTGCCGTAGCCCACTTCGCCCGAGCCGGTCATAATGAGCATGCGGCCCGTCTCGCGGTCGCGCACCACGGCGGCATCGCCATGGCTCTGGTCGAAGTTGCCGCTGCCAAATCCCATGACGGCGCAGCGGGGAGCGGTCCAGGTCTGTCCGCCGTCGTTGCTGTGGCGCACCTCGATGCTGATGTTGCCCACCGAACCTACATCGCCCCAACTGGTGGCGTCGGTCACGCCCGAGCGGTTGTCGGAGAAGGCTATGACGTGGTTGTCATACGCCACGATGGCGGGAATGCGGTAGTACTTGTGGCTGGCGGTGTCGGTCTTCCACAGCGTGGTCTGTGCGCACGCGGCAGTGGCGACGACGACCATGCCAAAGGCTGTAAGGATTGTCTTCATAATTAGTCTTTACTATATTTGTGATTATTGTTCTGGGTACAGGAGTCAGCCCGGTGCCGGCAGCGGGTTCAACTGAGGCTGTCGAAGTAACGCACCACGGGCAGCAGGAACGGCGAGAGATACTGGACGACCCTGTCGCCACGGTAGGCGATGCGCCCGCTGCTCCACGCCACATAGACGCGGCGGCGGGCACGGGTGAGGGCTACATAGAGCTTGCGACGGTCTTCGGCGCATTGGGCTTCGTCGTCTCGGGTGAAGTAGTTGGGGTAACGGCCGTCGACGACATCAAAGACGATGACATTGTCGAACTCGAGGCCCTTGGCCTTGTGGATGGTGGAGACGAAGATGCGCTCGTCGAGGACATCTGATCCGCAGAGGTCTGACTCTTTGAGGGTGTTGGTCTCCATAAGGTGGCGCTGCAGCTGCTCGGCAAGCGACGGCGCGAGGCTGCTGTCGACGATGTCGTGGGCGATATAGCTGAGCACATAGTCTATCTTGTGGGGTTGGGCATGGTCGCCGCCCATCTGGCGCAGGTAGTCGTAGACGGCACGCATCTGGCCGACCATGGCAGGACTGTCGCCAGCCGGCGCGTGGTCATAGAGCTGCTCACGGGCACGGACATAGAGGTCGCGGTAGTTGCGGCGCAGCATGTCGGCAGCCCTGCGGGTGGCGGCACGGTCAAGAAACTCCTGCTGCTCGGGGATGACCTCGCGGCAACGACGGTAGAGGTGGGCCATGACGCGGCAGGTGTCTTCGACATCGACATCGGCAAGGTGGGCATTGTCTTCGCTGAGTCCGAAGAGATGCTGGCGGCGGAAGAAGTCAAGCCGATAGCTCACCAGCTCGGGATGGAGCAGGCGCAGGAGCTTGAGGGTGTCGATGCAGCGGTCGTGAGCAGGAAGGGCGACATCGGGGAGATAGCGGCTGAGGTTGTGGACGAGGATTTGGTAGTCGTACTCGACATTGTGACCCACCAGACGGCAGTCGCCGATGTAGTCGACAAACTGGCGCAGTGCCTCGGCATGGCCGACGAGGGTGGCGTGGCGCCGCTCTTCGATGATGGGGTTGGGGATGTCGCCGAGCATCTCGGGGATGGGGCGCTCGGTCTGGATATGCACCACAAAGGAGGAGCCCTCGACCATGCGGCCATGCTGCATCTTGACAGCGGCTATCTGCAGGATGTCGTCGTCGAAGACGCTGAGTCCGGTGGTCTCGGTATCGAAGACCACCACGGGAGCGTCGGCGTCGACGGCAGCCACAAAGTCCTGCACGTAGGTGGTGGAGTCGTAGAGCAGAAAATCGGAGGGCAGGAGGGCGCGGTTGAGCATCTTGCGCATAAACTCGCGGGCAGAGGCGGGAGCGGCAAAGACGCCCAATCCATAGAGCAAACGTGCCCATGCCATGAAGTTGGTCTCCGAGGCAAGCACATTGAGATGGGCGAGCATGGTCTTGACCTGGACTGAGGCAAAAATATCTGTTCCCGACACCTGGAAGAAGGGCATATCGAGGGCATGGAGTGCCTCGCCCACCTTGTCGGCATCATAGTTGGAGTTGACCACGATGGCGGTGGTCTCACGGTTGTCGGCAAGGGCGAGCTTGCGGGCAAGGGCAGCCACATCGTGATACTCGCTGTCGATGAGGGGCGACTCGATGAGCCGCATCTCGGCACAGTCGGCGGCGTCGCTGGGCTGGGCTGTGGGCAGCAGAGCGCGGTCTACGCCCAAGACTTCGGCAGCATAGTGATTGGTCATGGCAAGGAGCGACGCCGGCGAACGGTGGTTGATGTTGAGGTGGTAGATATGGTCGCCACAGCGCTGGCGCAGCAGGGCAAGGGTGTCGCTCTTGGCGCCCATAAAGGAGAAGATGGCCTGCTGGGCGTCGCCGAGATACATCACCATGCCCTCGCCACGGGTGACGGCGGTATCGGTGATGAGGTCGATGATGGCCATCTGCATGGCGTTGAGGTCCTGAACCTCGTCGACCTGGATCCAGCGGTAGTGGGGATAGTCGTTGTCGACAGTGAGGGCGTCGTAGGTGAGCAGGAGCAGGTCCTCGAAGTCGATGAGCTTGTTCTGACGGCAGTAGGCGGTGTAGGCGTGGGCATAGCGCATCTTGCGCAGGGTGTTGGCGGCAAGGGCTTGGGTGCCCACATCGAAGGCGTCGCCATGGATGAAGTCGCGGTAGTCGTCGGTGTGGTCGTAGATATGTATCATGGCGTCGGGGGTGAACTCGCGACGCTCGGCACGACAGATGGCTTTGAGAGCGCGCACATCGTCGGCACTGACACAGTCGGGATGGAGCCTCAGCCCACGCGGATGATGATGGATAATCTGGTGCATGAAGTGGGCAAACTGGATAATCTCAGCATACTCGCGACGGCGGTTGTGGCGCTGCTTGATGGCACTTTCTTCCTCGTTCTGGTAACGGGCAAGGATGCTCAGGGCATCGTCGTCGTCGATGACCGAGGTCTCTGCCTCGACAAGGTGGTGCTCGAAGAGGAAACGGGAACAGAATCTATGGATATTGCCGACATAGAGCTGGCCGAGGTCGGCACCCTCGATATACTGGGCGATGCGCTCGCGCATGCCGCGGGCAGCGCGGTTGGTAAAGGTGAGGCAGAGCATGTCGCCATAGGCTATGCCCTGGTCGTGGGCACGGCGGATGCGCTCGGTAAGTATCTGGGTCTTGCCGCAGCCAGGAGGCGCCAGCACCAGGTGGTAACCGCCTAACGGGGTTTCTATCACGCGCAGCTGACTTGCGTCGGGCTGCCAGGCAGGGGACATAGATTGTGTCATAGTTGTATGAATCTGCAAAAAAATATCCATAACCGCCACATGCGCTGTGACTATGACGGTCATGGATAAGGATTATATCAGGTTAAGGGGTGTGATGGGCAGCGGAGAGGGCGAAGGGGCGACGCCAACATCAGTACGTGTCGGGCGAGTTGCCATAAGGGATACGACGCGGAGCCTTGAGGGCTACTCTCGTGGTGGTCTCCATTTTTAAGCCGTCACGCCCTTGAAAGCTCATCGTAGTGAGCTTTCCCTCTATGAGCAGTTGCAGCCAGGCTGCTGCCTTTGAGGATATGCGGTGCTCTTCCATATAGTAGTGGGTGGCCTGTTCGGGATGGTTCTTGTTTTTATACTCCCAAGCCTCACCGTTGGCAAGTTGGTCGCGGTCGCATATATAGACCGTGCTGAATTCACGGCCGTCGGCGAGGGTGTGGTTGATGAGTTTGAGGACATCTATGCCATCCACAAAACACTTGATATATTTGTCGGTCGCCATGAGCTGCTTGTATGCCGAGCTGTAAGGTCTGAAGTCGCGGGGGACCCAGAAGATGTCTGTCACCTTGTTCGGACCATGAGCATAGCTGTTGGTGCATATCACAATGTAGTTGCCATCGCCAGCATCGAGCTGTTTGATAATGCGGTCTTTCATCCAGGAGATGTACAACCGCTGCTGGTCGGTCATTTCCTGGGTAGATGGTGTCGAGGGAGTGGTCTTCTGAACCGGCTTGGGGGTAGTCACAGGCGCCGGTGCCGCTTGAGGGGCTGGCTTGGGGGTAGCCACGGGCGCCGGAGTAGCGGGCGTGGTAGGCGTAGAGGGCTGATAGCCTATCCGCTGCTTAATCTCTTCGACGGTGGTATCATAACTGATGTAGGAGCCGTCGTCACCACGCTTCAGCGAGAAGTCGAGGATGGTAGAACCGGGCGTGTTGAGGGCTTCGCCATTGGCGGTATTGGTCACGAGGACATTGAGATAATAGTGGTGGTCGCCCTCGGGCCAATTGCCTGTGTCGTAGTTGACAAAGAGGGTGTAGTCCAGATAGGTGTCGATGTCGTGGCTGGGCATCAGGGCACCGTCGCAGCGGTAGATGACCACGGGGTCGTCGCCCGCCACATCACTGTCGAGGGTAACCTCGCCGGTGAGGCTCACGCTGCGGCGCTTCATGCCGCTCACGGTAAGATAGAGGTGGACCTTCATGCCTCGCTGGCCGTCCAGGATGACATCGTGCTCTACCCAGGCACGGGAAATCTTGGCATAGCGCCGGGCCGCAGCGCTGGCGCTCATGGTCACAAGCAGGGCGACCATGAGCAGCATGCCAGTGCGGACGGCAAGGGATAAGGAAGAGGTGTTCATATCGTCAACGATTGAAGCCTGCCCCGCATCAGACCTTCTTGGTGGTGCGGGTGGCTATGATGAAATAGGTAATGAGCAAAAGGTAAGCAGCCAGAGACAGGAGCTCGCTCAGGTGGTTGGCCCACCAGGCGTCGTAGTTGAACTCGATGCCGCCAAACTTGAGCAGAGCGCTCACTACGCCCATCAGGGCACCGCCGGCGATAAATCCGCTGGCAAGCAGGGTACCCTTCTCGCCACGGGCCTTGTTGACCTCAGCATCCTGCGAACGGGTGGTGACAAACCAGTTGACGGCGCCACCCACGAGGAGGGGGATATTGAGTTCCATAGGGATAAACATACCCAGGGCAAAGGCAAGGGCTGAAATCTTGCAACGGTCGAGAACGAGGGCGATGACGGCGCCGATGCCGTAGAGCAACCAGGGCGCCCCCTGACCGTTCATGAGCGGAGCGATGACGGCTGCCATGGCGTTGGCCTGGGGTGCGGCGAGCTTGCCGCTCTGGAAGCCGTAGGTCTTGTTGAGCACGATCATCACGCCGGCTACAGTGGCTGCCGACACGATGGTGCCGAGGAATTTCCAGGTCTCCTGCTTCTTGGGAGTGGTACCCAACCAGTAACCGATCTTGAGGTCGGTGACAAAACTGCCTGCCATAGAGAGGGCGGTACATACCACGGCACCCATAAGGAGGGCTGCCAACATACCAGCATTGCCCTTGAGGCCCACAGCCACCATCACTACCGAGGCGAGGATGAGGGTCATGAGCGTCATGCCTGATACGGGGTTGCTACCCACGATGGCTATGGCGTTGGCAGCCACGGTGGTGAAGAGGAAGGCTATCACGGCAACCAGCAGGATGGCTACCACGGCATGGGTGAGGTTGAAGTCCATCACGCCGGCATAGAAGAAGGCGAAGGTAACCATAAGGGTGAGCACCGAGCCGATGGCGATAATCTTGAAGGAGATGTCGCGCTGGGTGCGCACTACCTCTTCGGCGCCAGCGCCCTTGCCCTTCATCTCACGGGCGGCAAGGCCGACGGCACTCTTGATGATGCCCCAGCTCTTGATGATGCCTATCACGCCAGCCATGGCGATGCCACCGATACCGATGGAACGGCCGTAGGCCTTGAAGATGGCTTCGGGTGTCATTTCACCCACAGGGATTGCGATATTGGGGTCCCACTGGTTGAGGACGGTGTCGGGGAAAAGCAAAGCCATACCCGGAACGATAAGCCACCACACGGCAAGCGAACCGAAGCAGATGATGGCGGCATAGCGCAGACCGATGATGTAGCCCAGACCAAGGACGGCAGCTCCGGTGTTGACCTTGAAGACGAGCTTGGCATGGTCGGCAAGCTGCTGACCCCATGTCACTACACGCGAGGTGAAGTTCTCGTTCCACAGACCAAAGGTGGCGACGATGAAGTCGTAGAGTCCACCGATGAGACCAGCCACGAGCAGGGGCTTGGCCTGGCTGCCTCCCTTGGCACCCGACACGAGCACCTGGGTGGTGGCAGTGGCTTCGGGGAAGGGATATTTGCCGTGCATATCCTTGACGAAATACTTGCGGAAAGGTATGAGGAAGAGGATGCCGAGGATACCACCCAGCGACGAGGCGATGAATACGCGCAGGAAGTCGGCCTGGAGGTCAAGCATATAGATGGCGGGCATCACAAAGATGGCTCCGGCTACCACAGCGCCCGAACAGGCACCGATGCTCTGGATGATAACATTCTCGCCCATGGCGTTGCGGCGCTTGGTGGCCGACGACAAACCGATGGCGATGATGGCGATAGGGATGGCGGCCTCGAATACCTGACCTACCTTCAATCCCAGATAGGCGGCAGCAGCCGAGAACAGCACTACCATCAACAATCCCCACGTCACACTCCATGCTGTGACTTCGGGAATGGTCTTTTCGGGACCCATAATGGGCTTGTACTCCTCGCCGTCGTGAAGTTCACGAAAAGCGTTGTCGGGCAGCTGCACCGCGTCTTTCTCTTTTTCTGTCATTGTAGTATATATTAGTAATGTTTTAACTGATACAAAGGTAGTGCAAGTCGAAGACAATGCAAAGAAAAAGCATAAGATTTTTCATTTTGCATTGTTGAGACGCCGCCTAACTTATCAAAAGGTAATGCAAACCGAGCGAAATACAAAACAATCTATTGTTTTTTACATTTCCACTCACTTCCCCTGCCCTACCTTCATCATGAAGGGCGTGGCAGGCAGTCCTGTCGAACCAAAGAGGTTGGCGTCTTCGGGATTGTTTTCCCAGCCATAGGTCACCGTGGTCACTGCGAGGTTGGGAGTGGTGAGCAGGCGCACGCTGTCGGTGCCTGCTATCTCGGCCTTGACACAGTAGCGCTTGCCCTGGGCGTCGATGACGGCAAATCCGCAGAGATAGCCATAGCGGTCATGACACTGCAGACCCTGGGCCACATGGCTGAAGGTAACCAGGATGGTGCCGTCGCCCTGGCGGGTAACGCCGGTGGCACGAGGACTCTGGCAGACGAGGTCGCTATGGCCATAGTCGTTGTGCAGGGCATGGAGGGCAAGGCGGCGGGCTACGGTATGCTTGTCGAGGGGATGTTCGTCGGTGGGATTGCCCACATCGATAGTCACCGCCTGACCCGTATGGGCAAGGGAGAGGGCTGAAGTCTGGGCATCGCGCAGTCCGGCAAGGTCGTTCTTGGGCGTGGCGATGAAGTTGGGCAACTGCACCCAGTAGAATGGCAACTCCGGACGCTGACGAGCCTGTCGCCAGCCGTCAATCATGGCTGGGAAGAGGTCGTAGTATTCGCCGGGGCGCTCGGTATTGGCTTCGCCCTGATACCAGACGATGCCCTTGACGGGATAGGGAGCCACGGGGGCGACCATACCATTATATATACGTGAGGGGAAGTCGTTGGAGAAGTAGCTGCGGAAACCGCTGTTGTCCTTCTCTACCGACACGCAGTAGCTCCAGGGATGATTGAGGATAGAGAGACGACGGCTGCCCACCTGGACATAGAAGAGGCTGGCTGAGCCATAGCATCCGCCACCGTCGTGGTCGTCGATAATCTTGACCGTCAGCTCGTTGTCGCCGGCATGGAGCACACCGGCAGGTATCTGGTAACGACGCTTGACGGCATAGCCACGGGTGGCACCCACACGGTGGCCGTTGACCCAGGTCACATCGGCATCGTCGATGAAACCGAGGGAGAGCAGAGCCTCGCGACCGGCGAGGGAGTCGGGCACGGTGAACTTAGCAGTGGTCCAGACCACGCCGTCCATCCGGGCGAGAGGAGCGTCGGCCCACAGACCGGGCATGGCGAGGGGCTGCCAGTGACTCTTGTCGTAAGAGGGGGCATACCAGCCTTCGGCTTCGCCACGATCGGCAGCCACCTCACGCTCGAAGCGGGCGTCGTTGGCAAGTCCGCGCAGCTCGTTGGCACGGAAGGCGTCGGAGCGGAGCTGCTCCATGAGCTGGGTATACTTGGGGAAATGGTCTATCGACCCCATGGTCATCCAGCTCTCAATCTGGGTGCCGCCCCAACTGGCGTTGACGATGCCCACAGGACAGTCGAGCGCCGCATTGAGCTCTTTGGCGAAGAGGTAGCCCACGGCGGTGAAGCAGTCGGCAGCCTCGGGGGTGGTCACAGCCCAGTGGCCGCTCACATCGTCGGCAGGACGGCTCACCAGGGCGTGGTTGATTTCAAAGAGGCGTATGCTGGCATTAGTGGCATGGCTAATCTCGTCGTCGGCACGGTCGATGCTGCGCAGACGGAAGTCCATATTGGACTGGCCACTGGTCATCCACACCTCGCCAGCGAGGATGTCGGTCACGGAGAGGCTCTCCTTGCCGGCTGAGACAGTGAGGGTGTGAGGTCCGGCGGCGCTGATGGCGGGGAGATAGAGACTCCAGCGGCCGTCCTTGCCGGTGCGCACGGTAGCCTTGTGTCCAGCGAGGGTGGCTGTAACCTTCTGACCTGGGGCAGCCCATCCCCAAACGTGTACGGGCTCGCCGCGCTGAATCACCATGTGGTCTGAAATGATGGCGGGCAAACGGAGTTGCGCCATAGCGCCCAAGGCAAAAGCCATGAGCAGGAGTGTCAATGTGTAGATTCTTTGTTTCATGACAGTGGATAAGTTTAACAACTCAATAAGTAGGTTTATGGTCATTGTGACTACAAATTTACACATTTTTAGCGGTTAAAACGCCATCCCCCGCCATGTTTTTGCATATTGGGATGAAATTGGTAGGCAACGAGAGGATGGTTGCGTCGCAGTAGATAGCACTGCGGAGCGCGGAAGGGAAGACGGGGAGCGAGGAGACCACACCGCCAACTTCGTATCATAAGGCACGAGCCCTCGTAACATAAGGCACGAGCTCACGTATCATAAGGCACGAGCTCACGTATCATAAGGTACGAGCCAGCCGACAGGGTCACGGCGGTGGCAAAGTGAAGCTCCATCCCAGTCTTCCTCAAGGGGAAGGAGCGCAACCAAATCTCCTCAAACACAAGGAGAATGAACTCACACCCCATGGCGAAGGTTTGGGAGATGGGCTCAATTCTCTCCCTTTGTAGAGCCAGAGAGGGGCTTCTTGGGTACACTCCGTAAGCAGCGGCAACTCTGTAGGAGTTGCCAGGGGTGCGTCCCGTCCACCATAGGCACCATCCTAACCTTCCCCACGGGGAAGGAAAAAAGCCCAAACGAAGGCCCCATCCCAGCCTTCCCCAAGGGAGGGCACTGAAAAACTACCGTTATTTCCATTTTATCGGCGTGGTCAGGCGTCATTATCGGGCGTTTACGAGGCGTTCTGGCTACGATGTGTGGTGAGAGTAAAAAGCAAAAATCGTCCCCGAGAAGGGCTTGGAACGCTTCCAAACGGCTTTCTCGGGGACGTTTTGGCTGATATGTAGGTTTCCCTACGTTTTTCTTACATTATTCTGATAATTCGCTTCAGATTTGCGGCAAAAATGGCCATTGCGCCCTGCAGTTCCATACTGGCGAGTCCGTACGACATGGCTCTGTCGTACCCGAAGACATTCTTTAGCTCTGCGTTTTTGGCTTCTATCATGTACCGCTTACGTTGCAGGTAAACAAACTCGCTGGTCTTCTCGTATTCCATCTGCTTCTTATGCGTATTTGCCAACACCCTGACGCTATAGGTCTTCTTCTTGGCTCCCGGTTTGTAGCACCCTTCCCTTAGCGGACAGACCTTGCACCTCTCCACATCGAAACTGAAGACGATAACGGGGTTATGGTATTTTCCTGGGACATTGGTCTTCTGCTGCGGTTTTGACCTGGAAACGGCCATGTGTCCGGCCGGACAGACGAACCTTCCGGCATCCTTGTTATAGTCGAAGGTAGCGCCCTTCCTTGTACCGTTGCTGATGACTGGGTTGAGTGGTGAACAGAGTTTTATATCCTTGTTTTCATTTTCGTTTTTATCATTTATCATATCCAGATTTGCCTTTGACGAGTAGGCTGTGTCGCCGATGATGGTGTCTATCTCAACTCCGTTTTCCTCGGTCTTCTCGACGAGCCGTTCCAGCATCTTTCCGTCATCAGCCTCGCCGGAGGTGACATCTGCCGCCACGATGATACGCTCTTCGCTCATGACCAGATGGGTCTTGTAGCCGAAGAAGCTGCGCGACTTGGTCTTGTGCCCGATACGGGCGTCGGGATCCTTGGATGTTACGTACCGGATTTTGGCGTCGGCGATGATCTCCTTGAGCAGGTTCAGACGCTCCGACACGGCCGGCATGGCGACCAGCGGAGGGGCAGCCTCGACGGCGGCCACATAGTCGACCGCCGTGGACAGTACCACCGGGAACTTCTTCTTTTCGGACAATCCGTGCAAGTCAGGCAATTCAGGCAGCTTGAAACTTTCATTGATGGAGTGTACAATCCGTGTGGTCTGTTCCATCTGGTATGTCAGATAGTCGGTGGCGTTGACGGAATTTGACCTTGACAGCGAATGGGTGGCATCTACGAAGAAGCGCTTCGACTGTATGATGCCCTTCTCCAGCGCGATGCATACGGTCTTCTTGATCAGCATGTCCATTATCTTCGTATCCTTCAGCCGCTGCCTGCGGAACTTCGACAGCAGGCTCGGGTCTATCAGGTTCGTCTCCTCGGGGCATAGGCCGAGGAAATACTTGAATGAAAGGTCGGTCAACGTGCGCTTTACCACATCCACATCCGAGATACTGTAGATGGTCTTCAGGAGGAGATACTTGAACATGCGTATCGGGTCCTCTGCCATACGGCCGTTGTAGGAACAATACTTGTCCTTGAGCTCGTCATAGACGAAACTGAAATCAACGAGTTCGGTAATTGAACGCAGAAGATGGTCCTGCGGGACTAACAGGTCATACAACTCCGAATAATTGCTGAATTTTATTTGCTTTTGCTGCTGTAACATATGGCTTTATTTTATGTAAAGATACGAAAAAACATTGACATATGCAACTATTTACCCATCTATTATCCAGCTATTTGTAGGGGATGGGGGACTTTTTCAGTGCCCTCCCAAGGGGAAGGTGTGCGCCACAACCTCCTCAAACACAAGAAGAACGAATTCCCGCCCCTTGGGGAGGGTTAGGGAGGGGCTTACAATCAGCTATTTTTTTACCGCCAACGGCGGCCTTTTTTTACGGCCAAAGGCCGCTTTTTGAACCATGCCGGCTGTTGTCGTCATGCAAAGCATGGCGTTGGGGATGGTGGCGACAACAAGGAGGAAAACTCGTTTTCCGACTGGCGTCACCGACAGTCACAAAAAGGAGAAGCCGACAACAGCCGTCATGGCTTTTTGTGTTTATTTCAACCCATTACATAAGTAGCCAATTATAGATTAACCCCGCGAATGAACCCCTCGCAAGCAGCAGCAACTCTGTAGGAGTTGCGTTTCCCAAGCCCAGGGTTGCGGGCGAAGTCCGCTACCCTGGGTAAGCACCCCACTAACCTGGCAACTCTGTAGGAGTTGCGCTTAGCCGTAGGCGTTACCCGCAGCAGGATGATGGGCAGGAATGGGTAGACGGATAATATCAGATTGAGAATAACGCCTTCGGCTAATCGCAACTCTTACAGAGTAGCTACACCTTATTATATTTATACCCAGGGTAGAGGCGCTACGCACCTCAACCCTGGGCTATGTAATCGCAACTCCTACAGAGTTGCCAGGGGTGCGTACCATCAACCACAAGCCCCATCCTAACCTTCCCCAAGGGGAAGGAAAAAGCCAAAACAAAGGCCCCATTCCAGCCTTATTCAAGAAAAGGAGCGTAACCATAACCTACTTAAACACAACGGGAATGGATTTCCATCCCTTGGTGAGAGCTGGGGAGGGGCTCACAATGCACCTCCCTCCCCCACACCAATAAAAAAAACGTGGCAGGGAACTCAATCCTTGCCACGCTGTATGAAATAGGGCGGTATGGGCGTTGCCAATACTGTCAGGTTACTTCTTGTTCTTCATGTAATACTCCAGTCCGAGCTTGACGTTCTTGGTGAGCGCATTGGAACTGAAGGTGGCGCCGCTGACGCCATCGACCTCGGCCTTCTGGGCCTTGGCCACTGTAAGGCCCTCAAACTGCTGGAGCACAGCCTTGGCACGGGCGAAGAACTTGGGAGTCTCTCTGTTGGGCAGAGCCTCTACCTTGACCACCTTGTTTTTCTCGATATGTATCAACACGGGAGTGGCGCCCTTGAAGCCACGCACCTGCGCACCCAACTGGGTGGTGTTGACGATGGTGGTGTTGCCCTTACGGGTCATGATCTCATCGGCAGGACGCGCACTGATGAGCAGCGCCACTACCACTGCCGCCATCACGGAGGCAAGCATAAGATAAGTTTTGCGATTCATTATGATTCGTTTTCTGTTGCTTGCTGTTTATACCAGATGACTGATAATCTCCTCACGGTCGCCAGCGAGCATGTCGATAACGGGTATCTCGGGCATGGTGTAGCAACCGGGCTGCAGACGCATTGCGGCGCGAGCCACATTGACAAGCACCTGGGCGGTGAGGGCGGGATTGTTGATGCTCATATTGAACTCGAAACGCTGGTTGGGGGTCTTGCCGCTCACACCCTTGCGCACGAGGTTGACACCATGGCCCATATCGCGCACATCATCGACAGAGGCTACGGCGAAGACATGGGTCTCGTCGTTGGCGAAATAGGGGTCGGCCTTGATCTCAGCGGTAACCTGCTCGAGGGTGGCTCCGTCTTCGAGCTCTACATAGACCATACGACGATGGATGCCTTCGCCGAGGGGAATGGTGACAGAGAGGGCATTGCGTACACCCTCCTTGCTGCGCACGCAGACAGAGTGACCCATACTCATGCCGGGACCGAAGTTGGTATAGCTGAGTCCTTTGGGGGCGAGGCTCTCCATGAGCACGCGCACTACGGAATCTGAACCGGGGTCCCATCCGGCAGCGATGACGCTGACACGGCCTGCCTTCTTGCAGTTTTCCATCTGCTGGCGGCGATAGTCGAGGATGCTGGTATGGATATCAAAGCTGTCGACGGTATTGATGCCCATAGCCACTATCTTGGCTGAATAGTCGGGGCAAGAACGTGTAGGCGTGGCGAGAATAGCCACATCTACATCGTGGAGCAGGGAGATATCATCTACTACCTCATAAGGGGTAAGTTCCAATGGGCAGTCTGTGTTGCCTTGACGACGCACGATGCCGGCAATCTCGAAATCCTTAGCGGCTTCGAGGGCCTGCACGGCGTAATGACCGATATTGCCGTAACCTACTACGGCGGCTCTAATCTTTTTCATTGTCAGTATAATGTTAAATTTGTTGTTTGCGATGGCAAAATTACTCCATTTCTGCGTAAAAACCGCCATCTTAACAGTATTTATTACTGAGAAAAGATAAAATGCCAACGCACCAACCATCAAAAAAGTCCCGATGACGCTCATGGTCATCGGGACTCTTCTAAACTATATTATATAATAAGGTGTATTATTCGGCTTCCATGTCATAGCCATAAACCTCAATCTCCTGACAAGCGATCTGAGAGCTTGCGCGGCTATTGTGCATTACCATGGCAATGTAGCGACACTGAGTACCGTTGGCATTCTCGTTGTGAGAAGCATCACCATTCCAGAAGGTGGTGCCACGCCAGTACTTGGCCTTGGCAAAAGTAGGCTCAGTAGCGATAGGCCATGGGGTGCCAGATGGAGAGGCATAAGCAGAACCTGGGTCAAGATTGAAAGGCTCGTCGCCGAAGAAGTAAGACACATTGTACAGACGACGCCTACCCATGTTGCCTGGCAAGAAGTTGTGTACAACCATACGGTTGATAACGTATGAAGTCTTCTTCATATCAATCTGGAGGACTACCGGCCACTTGCCACCATTGTTCCAAACCCATGCCTTGGTCATGTCAGCGGTAACAAGTCCGTCGAATACCTTGCTGGGAGGTGTTGCAGCGTTCCAGCCTGTAGCAGTAACTTCCCACTCAGAGGGATCGAGACGGCTGGCGATAGGTGTAGGACTCTTGCTCCAGTCATTCCAGATGGTGTCAAGACCTTCGGCGGGGCAGTAACCAGAACTGTACTGGTAACGCACACCACCCTTGGCGTTGGCAAAGACTGTGCTGGCCTGTGCACTGGGCACGGGCTCGGTGACAACCCATTCGCCGTCGGCGTTGAGGTAACGGAACTTGGTAGCAACCATCTCGTTGGTACCGAAGCCAAGGGCTACGTTGGCATCAGCGCCTTTCATCTCGGCCGACTTGATGGTACGCTCTGCGTGGGTAGAAAGCCAGATGGCGCCATAGGGCGATGCTGACTTCTCGGAAGTCATGGAAACGTGGTTCTCGGCATCATAGTTGGTGATGGTGAAAGAGTGGCTCTGCTCCTTGAGGTCGTTAATCTCGACAAGGATGCTGTCCTGTCCCTCAAAGTCAGCATAACTAATCTCACGTGTCTTCTCGCCATTGTCCCATGTGATGACAGCGCGCTTAACGGCTGGGTCTTTGGGAGCAGCCCACTTGAGCTGAACTCTGCCTGAACCCAGAATAGCTCTGAGTCCATTGGCCTTCTCGGGATAAATGCTGCCGCCAGGTACTACCCACTCCTTGTAGATATCATCCTGATCCTTACAAGAGGTAAAGCTACCTACGAGTGCGGCTATCAACGATATATATAATAGTTTTCTCATTGCTTTAACGTTTTAAGAGTTATTATTTGTTCACCTGTCCCCATGGTGTGATCTCACCGATAAACCATGCACCCGATGTAGCGGGATACTGGTAAGTGGCAAAGGTATTGACCACTACGAGACGCAGGTAGCGAATCTTGTCGTAAGCGTTAGGAGTAAGCTCATTGGTATTGTCTACCTCATACTCGGTATTGTAGAGATAATACTCACGGTCCTCAGGAGTCCATCCATCGACAGTGCCGTCGGGAGCATAGCCAGAGGGCTTGTACTGCTCACCCTTAGCCAACATCACCCAACCACGGCTGAAGCCATGACGCTGCTGGTAGTCGGGGTCGGTCTTCGCGCAAGGATTCTTGGTAAGGTCTTCCTTGGGGTCGTCATAGATACCCCAGAACTCCCACTGACGGATGTTACCACCCTGGAATACATCGTAGTCGGAACGTGGATAAGTCTTGATACGGCTAAGCACGGTACCCTCTTCGCCTACACCGAGGTCGATGGTAAGCCATGTGGGGATAGGACAACCCTTAGCGGCAACGAAGAATCTGCCAGTACCGGTAGTCGCCTTGTCCCAGAGTGCGGCAACACCACCACCATTGGGGTCGTTGACAAAGTTGTCGTCGGCAACAGGGTAATACTTGAACTTGCTCTTGTCAAGTTCAGTCTCGGCCTTAGGAGTAATCTTGATAAGCTGGCGCTCAGAGGTGTTGCCGTAGCTGTCGCGCAGATAAGCAGAAAGCACGGTGGGCACAGCCGACATGTTGCGGCGTGTGAGCATAACCGAGTCGCTCGACATGAAAAGCGTAGAAACGTCCTTCCACTTGCGCTGCTCGTAGGTGAGGTCCTGGTCGGCATTCAGGGTATCGGCCTGAACCACGAGGGCGAGAGTAGCCTTGGTAGGATTGTTCTTAATCTTTACCTTGAAACCACCGAAAGCCTCGAAGAACTCAAAGCTGGCAGTATTGACAGGTGCCTCGAGAGGAGTAATCTTCACGGTCTGTGCCTCTGACTTCACGTCGTCGGCGTTGAAGCTGCGTACCTCTACAGCATGCTCCTGAAGGTCGGCATAGCCTTCTACCATCAAGGTATCAAGATAACGGGAGATACGAGACTCTACCATGGCACCATTGCGCTCATAGGTAGCTACGATGCCCTTGATGTATGGGTCATCGGGAATCTGGAATTTCAGCACGGCACCACCAGGAACAGACTTAACGTCTACTATCTTGGGCTGCTGGGGCAAGGGTAAGCCTCCGCGCTGGTCTATTCTGTCTCCGTCGCTACAGCTGGAGATAGCCATAGCAGACAGGAGCAATATGCTGAACGATAATAATAATTTCTTCATAATCGTATAATGTCTAATATTAGTTTACCAACCAGTGTTCTGTATCAAATTGGGGTTGTGCTCCAGGTTGTACGTACTGATGGGCCAGAAATAATCGCGTACCAAGAAGGGCTGCTCGAATACGAGGGTCTTCTTGTAATAGTCTTCGGCAGAAGCACCTGCGATATTGAAACCATAGATGTTCTTATTGTACTCAGTTGGACCTTCCTTCCAACGACGGATATCCCAGAAACGCTGGCTCTCGAAAGCGAGCTCGTTCATACGCTCCTGATGGATGATGGCGCGCATACCGGTCTGGGTATTGTAGTAACCGGGGTTGGTGCTGTAGTCATCCCAAGCGGTCTTGACATCTGGAATCTTGGCACGCTCGCGAACAGCGTTGATATAATAGAAGAGGTCGGTACTGTGGGCACCGTTAGGACCTTCAAGTTCGTTGATGGCCTCGGCATAGAGCAGATAGAGGTCGGCAAGACGCATGATAGGATAAGGGAACCAAGTAGAAGATATATTGGTAGTACCGTTGGCTGCATTGACACGGTTCTTGTAGGGGAAGGTCTTCTTGGGGAAGTAGCCTGTCACAGGACCTACGTTGGCACCTGCCTTGGCGGCATACTGTCCTACGCGGCACTTGACCTTCTTCACCTTGTCAGAGGTCAGGTCGTTGTACTCAGCATCGGTAAGCTGGCCGAGCCACTTGCCACCGTCGAAGCCCAAGAAGGCATAGAATCGAGGTTCGCGGTCGAAGTTGAGCTTCACAGTCTCATAGCCACGCTCGAGATAGAACTGGTTCTGCTCGTCGCCACGCTTGATTTCCATTTCATTCCAACCTGCCTGACGATCCTTGTCAACAGCGATTGGGACACCATGCTTAGAATAGAACTCTTCAGCCACCTTCAATGGCACACCGAAGCAGCGATAACCGGTTAGGGCACCTGTAAACTGGGGATTATCCTCGTACTGCAGGTTGACACAACCCATAACCTGCCAGTTGATGCGCTCGGCAGTCCAAGACTGGGTATTACCCCAGATGAGCTCAGAGTTCCATCTCTCGCACATAGCGCCACGGAGAATGAGGTCGGTCTTCAGCGTATCATTCATACGATAGAGGATATCCTCGCCCTCATAGAGCTTGACGTTAATCTTCTGACACTCCTCGATGGCAGCCTTACAAGCGTCAACGGCATACTGCCAACGCTCGAGCTTCTGCTCTTCGGTCTTAGTGGGGAAGAGCTGCACACCACGCTTGTCTACGAGGTTCTTCTGGTCATCGTTGCCATTGAAGAGAGGACTGGCGGCGTAGCAGGCTACACGTGCCTTGAACGCATAACCGATAGCCTTGGTGATGCGGCCATACTCGGTATTGGAGAATGACTCTGCAAGGTCAGGGATGGCCTTATCGAGTTCGCTGAGCACGAAGTTGAAGCAAGTATCGATAGGATCGCGATATACACGTACATCCTCGACACTGGCGTCCATAGGTAGACTGTGCTTAACCACAGGGATAGCACCCCACTTGCGGATAAGGCAGAAGTGGTAGTAAGCCTTGAGGAAACGAGCCTCGGCCTTCCACTGGTTCTTCTCTTCCTGGTTCATATCGGGAACCAAATCAACATTGTCAATCAGGTTGTCGCAATCACGAATACCGGTAAAGAGAGAATGCCAATCATCACCATAAACAGTTGACTTGTTCTGATAACCACGGGCAATCATGGTCATACTGGTACTGAAATACTTGCCTGTGGTACGGGGATAGAGGTCCACGAGCTCGTCGCTACCCAGCATAGCAGGGTCGCTGCCGGTACCATCCTTAGGCATATAGCTATAGCAGGTACCGAGGTAACGATAGGCTACCGAACGAAGGGCGAACGCATCAGGTAAAGTAGGGTCGCCACCATCGGGTACTACATCAAGGTAATCGTTGCACGCCGTAAGACCCATCAGAGCAACAACGGCAGCCATTACCGAAATCTTGATTTTATTGAATATCTTTATCATAATGATTGCTATTTATTGGAATGTAACATTCAGACCGACATTGATAGTGCGCTGCAGAGGATAGTTCAGTGCAGAAGAGCCCTGCTCGGGATCCCACATCTTGAAGCTGCTCCAGTTGAGGAGGTTACTACCCGATACATAGAAGCGCAGGCTCTCCATGTGCCACTTCTTGGTGAGGTTACGAGGAACGGTATAACCAAATTCCAACTGCTTGAGACGAATGAACGAACCGTCGCGCATCCACCAAGTGCTGGGCTGGGTATTGTTGTTGTTGAGATAAGTGCTCAGACGGGGCCAGAATGCGTAGAGATTGCGGTTGCTCTCGCTCCAGTGGTCGTCGGCGATGGCCTTGAGCAGCTGGGTGTTCTTGTAGAATGGAGCCAAACCACCCTTGGTTTCTTCATTGGTAGTAGAGAAACCACCGGCATTAATCCAGAATGACTCATTGGCGAGGCCCTGGAAGAACATAGAGAGGTCGAAGCCCTTGTAACCTACAGAAAAACCGAAACCGTAGATGAATTCAGGTGAAGTAGGATTACCGATTGGCACCATATCAGCCTCATTGATTACACCGTCCTTATTGACATCGGTGTACTTGATGTCACCACCGCCATACTGTGAACCGAAAGCAGCCTGTGAGGGGCTGTTGGCAGCCTCTTCGTCATCAACGAACAGACGCTCAGCGATATAACCCCACTTCTGCTTGATGCTGCGACCAGCGTGCTGGCGATAGCCTTCCTTGTAAGTAGGCTCCTCGTATACATCATATCTACTGCGGGCGAAAGTGAAGTTACCGCGGGCAGATGTCCAGAGGTCCTTGTTCCAGTTCTTGCGATACTCTACCTGGATGTCCACACCGTGGGCAGTTGCCTCACCGATGTTGGCACCGATAGAGGTCTGCAGACCCATTGTAGAAGGAATATCGGCACGTGTCATATAGATATCGGTACGCTTCTCACGGTAGTACTCGGCGATGATGTCAAGGTCACCGAAGAGAGAGAGCTCTATAGCGTAGTTCTGCTTCTTGGCGCGCTCCCAAGTGATGGCTGAGTTTGCATAACGCTTGAAGGTAATACCATTAGATGAAGTCTGAAGGTTTTCACCAAAATAAGACTTTACACCGGTATTATTCATTAACATCTCTGAGAGATATAAGAAACGGTTCTTGGAACCACCAATCTTGTCATTACCCACGAGACCATAAGAAGCACGGAGCTTCAGTTTGCTGATGACATTGGTAAGAGGCTGGAAGAACTTCTCGTTAGATACCAACCAGCCGAGACCTACTGATGGGAAGAAACCCCAGCGGTGCTCCTTAGAGAAACGCTCAGAACCGTTGTAACCGAAGTTGAACTCAGCGAAGTAGCGGTCATCATAACCATAAGTGAAACGACCTGCGAGGCTCACGTTGCGTGAAGGCAGAGAGAGCTGGAGTGTACCGGCGTTAGCCTTGCGCTCCTCGCGAGTGGTGAATACGGTAAGCGCACCGAGAGAGTGCTTGCCAAAGGTGCGGTTCCAGTACAGACGGCTTTCCCAGTACATGGTGTTCACCACGTTCTTGGCATCTTCATTATAAGTAAGATAGTCAGTACCATTTTCGTTCAGACGAGTAATGTGGTATTCGCCTGTGTAAGAGTCATACTCACCGAGAGTGTACCAATAAGGCTGGAAGTAGCGCTTGATTCCGAAGTCAGAGAGACGAGAGAGGTTGAACAGGGTGGTGAACTTCAGACCCTTGGTGATGAAGCTCAAGTCCTGATCGAGCTGCAAGGCAGCGATCATCTGTGAACGCTGGTAGTCCTTGTAACCGCGTACCATCTCGGCGTAGGGGTTGATGTAACGACCATCGAGGTAGTTACCAAACATGATGTGCTTGATACCCTTGTGCTCTTCATCCATAGGATAGTAAGCGGGGAAGAGTACGGGGTCGGCGTGCATAACATTGACAAACATGTCATTACCAGACGACATCGGACCGGTGTAGTCGTCAAAGTTGCCGGTAAGGCGCAGGCCCACCTTGGTGGTCTTGGTAACATTGACATCCACATTGGCACGCATGGTGTATTTCTTACTGTCGATATTGTTGTTGAAGCTGTTGCGATGGTCAACCTTGAGCATACCGCCATCTTGAGTATAGGCACCAGAGATATAATAGGTAGCCACCTTACCACCACCGCGGATAGAAACGTCAGCACGGGTACTGTGAGATACGTTCTTGAACAGCATGTTGTACCAGTCGTTGGCAGGGTAGATAAGACGGTTGGCACCGGGCTTACCGGTCTGCTCGATCTTGTCCTGGCTGTAGACGAGGTCATCAATATTCAGCGAACCGCGAGAAATCAAAGCGTCGTTGTAACACTGCATATAGGTTACAGGGTCAGCCAACTCAACCTTGCGAAGAGGGCTCTGGAAAGAGTGCTCGATACGGCCGAAGATCTTGGCGGGACCTTCTTCACCGCGCTTGGTGGTAACGAGGATTACACCGTTAGCACCGCGGGCACCGTAGAGGGCAGCTGCAGAGGCGTCTTTCAGGATAGAGAAACTCTCGATATCATCGGGACGCAGACGGTTAAGGTCGGCAGATGTCAGCTCAATGTTATCGATAAGAATAAGTGGGTTGGAACCACCCTCACCAAAGGTTGTCACACCACGAACGAAGAAGTCGGTGTTGTCCTGACCAGGCTCACCCGAACGTGTGTAAGCAATCATACCGGCGATGTTACCGGCAAAAGACTGGGTAAGGTTGCTCGACGGCACACGCAGATCTTTGGCGTTTACCGTGGTGATAGAGCTCACGATACTTTCCTTCTTCTGCTTACCGTAGGCTACTACCGTTACCTCGTCAAGCTCGTTGCCCTTGGGGGCAAGCTCTACATTGATAACTGTCTGGTTTCCCACGGTAACGACTTTGTCCTCCATACCTACGTAGGAGAACACAAGTTTGTCGGTTGGCTTGACTTTGATTTCATAGCCACCATCAACGTCGGTCATAACACCCTTTGTGGATTTCTGGACTACTACGCTTGCGCCCGGCAAGGGTTCGCCAGTACCTTTCTCAGAGACTTTTCCCTTGACCGTTATCTCTTGTGCCAAAAGAGACAAAGGCATGAAAAGCAAGAAAAAGAGTAATGTTAAACTACATTTTTTACTCATATTTTATCAATTATTAAGATGATGCTGATGCAAATTTACAATTAATTATGAGACCCAAAAACTTTTTAAGGTGAAAATTGCGTTACAGTAGGTAATTTTTAGCGCAAAATTTGCGCAATTCCAGAACCACGGGGACTAATCAGAAAATAATTGCGTTTCCCCCTATACCTATTTATATATATAAGGGGACATAGTAGAGGGTTGAAAGGTTGGTAACGCCTACGGCTAATCGCAACTCTTACAGAGTAGCTATATTAGTTGATCGCTTACCCAGGGTAGCGTGCTTCGCCCGCAACCCTGGGCTGAGGAAACGCAACTCCTACAGAGTTGCCAGGGATGCGCACCGCCTACGATGGTATAACCATACATGGTTGTTGGTGTGCATATCATCGACAACAACCAAATTATATATAACCCTTGGCGGGCGCATCATCAACGATGAATTATGGCCCGCAAGCAGCAGCAACTCTGTAGGAGTTGCGATTTCATAGCCCAGGGTTGAGGGGCACAGCGACTCTACCCTGGGTATATATATAATAAGGTGGAGCTACTCTGTAAGAGTTGCGGTTAGCCGAAGGCGTTACCACAGCAGGAATAGCAGCTTGTGTTATTACGCTTATATGACGCTACCGATAGATAATCAGGTAATCATTTTTTTGTACCGGCGTAGCCGGACTTTTTTTACCGCCAAAGGCGGTCTTTTTGTATTTGCGGCTTTTCAGCCTGCCACCAGGCAGGCGCGGATGGGGGTGGCGGGGAATATCCGAGAGCATGCTCTCGAGATATTTACCGACACACACAGACGCATAGGGCGAAGCCCTGAAAAGCCACAAATCTTTTTGTAGTTTCTTGCGATAGCATATTCAAGGATATGGAACCACACGCGACATATAACACATACGGCTAAGCGCAACACGCTATCACCTCCGCTCACATCCTGCTACCTTCCCCCTCTCCCGCCAATCACTGCGGATTGCAGAGGACTTCGCAGACGCGGTCCTGGAAGTGGCGGGCATCACTGGCGCGCATCACCCCCTGGTTGAGTATGGCGAAACAGAGCTGGTGACCGTTGGCGGCAGTGCAGTAGCCTGCCAACGAGATGACACCGGTGAGGGTGCCGGTCTTTGCCTTGACGTTATCCTTGGTGAAGGTTCCGTGCATACGCTTTTCCAGAGTGCCATCTACTCCTGCCTTAGGCAACGAAGGGAGCAGATGAATATAGATATTCTGATAACGATAGGCATAGCGGAGCAGACGCACCTCGAGTTCGGCGGTGACATAGTTGTAGAGCGACAGACCCGAACCATCGGCAATGCGGTAGCGCTGGCCGTGGAGCCCCACCTTGTCTATAAGGCGACGGATATACTGGCGGGCGTGACGGGCTGAAGCCGGACGGGCGCCACCCGAGGCAGCGAGCTGATAGAAGAGCGACTCGGCATAGAGATTGTCGCTCTCTTTCATCATACGCATGAGTATCTGGTCGATGGTGTGATAACGGGCGCAGATGCAGAAGGCTGTGTCGGGCTTGACGGCGGTAGAGGCAAAAGCCTGGACCACAAGCCCCGACTCGCGCAGTTCACGCTCAAAGCGCTCCATAAACTGGTCCTTGCGGCCATAGATGAGGGGCGTGAGCACGGGGTTGTCGTCGTCCCAGCACCATCCCTCGCCCAGCAGGTCGTAGTCCTTCATGCTCTTGTCGGCATAGAGGTGGCCGCGGATAGTGTCGACGCCCATCTTACGGATGCTCTCGACAAAGGCTGACATATCATCGGCATTGAAGAGGGGGTCCATGCCACCCACGCAGTAGATGTCGCCCTCGAGGGTACGGTTGGCGATATGCCCGGTATAGCACAGCTCGGTCTTGGTCTGATACGACCCGCCGAGGCGGTCGATGGCGGCAATGGCAGTGAGCAGCTTCATGGTCGACGCCGGACGCATCATCTGCCGCTCGTTGTGACGGTAGATGACAGAGTCGGCTGTGAGGTCATAGACCATGAGCCCTACCTGAGAGGTCTGGAACATATCGGCTTCGAGGAGACGGTCGATGCCATGTACGGCAGACTGTGGCCACTTCAGCGAGAGCGAGTCGCGCACGAGGGTGTCGGCAGGCAGAGTCTCCCCCACTGTCTCGTCCTCGCCCGCTACGTCCTGGGCCTGTACGGGAACTGCGGTCAGCCACATCAGCAGCCAACCTAATATATATAAATAGGTACGCGTCATTGTTTAACAGTTATTCTCTTTGTCATTTCATCTACAAACAGCTGTTCCATCTGTGGTTTCAGACTCAGCGACCTGCCCTTGCCATACTCTACGAGTACATAGCCGACCAGCCCGAAGCAGTTTGTCATCGTCTGGCAGCGGCTTACATCGGCATAGGCAATGCTGCGGGTACGCGAGAAGCGACCACCACTCACCACGAGGGCCTCGGGGGTGAAGGAATAGGTGGTATGGAGCACGCGCTCGACCATCAGCACCCACACGGCTGCCACAGGCAGAGCCACCACCACCCTCTGCATCCAGAAGAAGTAGAAGGAGAGCAAAGCCATGAGCACGATGGCACTCACATCGATGGCCGTAACCCTGTAATGGAATATCCTGTTCATAATAACTGTATGCAAAATTACGAATTTAATTGCCAAAAGAGTTATGATTATTATAATTTTTAGTAAATTTGCACCGAAATAAGATAAATATGGTTTACAAGTACGATTTTCTCATTATCGGCTCAGGCGTAGCCGGAATGAGTTATGCGCTTAAGGTAGCGAGAGCACATAAAGGTAAGGTCTGCATGATATGCAAGACATCGCTCAACGAAGCTAACACCTACTTCGCCCAAGGCGGAGTGGCGTCGGTAACCAATCTGCTGAAAGACAATTTCGAAAAGCATATCGAAGACACCATGATAGCCGGTGACTACATCAGCGACCCCAAGGCCGTAGAGCAGGTAGTGACGATGGCACCCGAGCAAATCAAAGAGCTCGTCAACTGGGGTGTCAACTTCGACCGCAAGGACAACGGTGAGTTCGACCTGCACCGCGAGGGAGGCCACTCCGAGTTCCGCATCCTGCACCATGCCGACGACACCGGTGCCGAGATACAGCGCGGTCTGATGGAAGCCGTGCGCAGCAACCCCGACATCGATATCAAGGAAAACCATTTTGCCGTAGAGATTATTACCCAGCACCACCTCGGTGCGCGCGTCACCCGACGCACTCCCTATATCAACTGCTATGGAGCCTACGTGCTCGACCCCGACACCCAGAAGGTAGACACCTATCTGAGCAAGGTCACCGTGATGTGTACCGGTGGCTGCGGAGCCGTCTACCAGACCACCACCAACCCCGTGATTGCCACCGGCGACGGCGAGGCTATGGTCTACCGCGCCAAGGGCACCGTACAGGACATGGAGTTTGTGCAGTTCCACCCCACCTCGCTCTACCACCCCGGCGAGACTCACCCCGCCTACCTCATCACCGAAGCCATGCGTGGCTACGGCGGCATACTGCGTCTGCCCAACGGCGAGAGCTTCATGGAGAAGTATGACAAGCGACTCTCGCTGGCTCCACGCGACATCGTGGCTCGCGCCATCGACCGCGAGATGAAGACCCACGGACTCGACCACGTCTGCCTCGACGTCACCCATAAAGACCCCGAAGAGACGCGCCACCACTTCCCCAATATCTATGCCAAGTGTCTCTCCATAGGCATCGACATCACCAAGGAATATATCCCCGTGCGCCCCGCAGCCCACTACATGTGTGGTGGCATCAAGGTCGACCTCAACGGATGCTCGAGCATCAACCGGCTCTACGCCATCGGCGAGTGCTCGTGTACGGGTCTGCACGGCGGCAACCGCCTGGCCAGCAACTCGCTCATCGAGGCGGTGGTATATGCTGAGACCGCAGCGCGCCACAGCATAGAGCACGTCGACGAGTATGACTTCAACGACAAGGTGCCCGACTGGAACGACGACGGCACCATGACCAACGAGGAGCAGGTGCTCATCACACAGAGTGTGAAGGAGGTGGGCGAAATCATGAGCAACTATGTGGGCATCGTGCGCAGCGACCTGCGCCTCAAGCGTGCCTGGGATCGCCTGGACCTGCTCTACGAAGAGACCGAAAACCTCTTCAAGCGCGTCAAGGTAAGCAAGGAGCTCTGCGAGTTGCGCAATATGATCAACACAGGTTACCTCATCACCCGTATGGCCATAGAGCGCAAAGAGAGCCGTGGCCTGCACTACACCATCGACTACCCGGTACACGCTTACGATAAGAAATAAGCACGGCACATAGACAATGGAAGCCCCTACACGGTCCTCCACAAGGAGAGAGGGTTGAAAGCCCCTCCCCAACCCTCCCCAAGAGGCGGGAATTCATTCTCGCTGTGCTTTAGGGGATTGTAGTTACGCTCTTTTTCTTGAAAAAGGCTGGTATGGGGTCTTTGTTTTGGCTTTTTTCCTTCCCCGTGGGGAAGGTTAGGATGGGGCATGTGGTTGATGGTACGCACCCCTGGCAACTCTGTAGGAGTTGCGATTTCATAGCCCAGGGTTGAGGGGCGCAGCACCTCTACCCTGGGTATATATATAATAAGGTGTAGCTACTCTGTAAGAGTTGCGATTAGCCGAAGGCGTTATTCTCAATCTGATATTATCCGTCTACCCATTCCTGCCAATCATCCTGCTGCGGGTAACGCCTACGGCTAAGCGCAACTCCATTACCTTTCCGCGCCGCACTGCGCCGCGCCGGTGACCTTCGGTTCAGAGTTGCCAGATTAGTGGGGCAGCTACCCAGGGTAGCGTGCTTCGCCCGCAACCCTGGGCTGAGGAATCGCAACTCCTACAGAGTTGCCGCTGCTTGCGGGAGGCCAATTGCGGGGTTAATCCATTATTACCTTCATATGTAATAAGTTGATTAGGGTGTCCAGTTAACGGTTCCAAATTCAGATTGCTTTTCTGAATATTTTGGTTCGTTCTGTAACCCAGTTTGTGGACATGTTCTTGGCAGCCCAAGTATCAATGTCCTTAAGTTTAACATTCA
>NZ_NPJM01000053.1:0-4839 GCF_002251455.1 Prevotella sp. P4-51 | reverse complement strand
AGGTACTAATCCATCTCCAAATAGTCTCACGTCTGATGCCAAAAACTCTTGCTAATTCTGCCTTACTGACTCCATTTACCAGATGTGCGTGCAGTATCATACGTTTTTGGTCGTCTGATAGGCGCTTTATGCAAGATTGCTTGCGTTGAAGTGCTGGTTCTTGGAACTTTAATACTTCATTTTTGTTCTCTTTGCCCATTTTATTTGAACTTTTTTATTCAACTTAGTTCAGGGCAATACATACAGCGTTGCTGTTGCTTGCGGAAAACTCTGTTTATCTTCACCCGTATCGATGTGGTATGGGAGAGTGGATTATGGGCCGCTTGTGCAGCTCCTTCCCCTTGGGAGGGCACTGAAAAAGTCCCCTTTTTTTATGACCAAAACGGAAAATGCTTACGATTTGTAACTTCTCTTTCTGCAAATCGCCTAAAATAAGGCTAAAATAGACAGATGATAAAGGGTAAAACAGCTATATCTCCGTCATCAACTTTCAATTTGATAGTGGGTTTTAGTTTTTCAGTGCCCTCCCTTGGGGAAGGTTGGGATGGGGCCTCAGCTGGCACTCCTTCCCCTTGGAAGGCTGAGATGGGGCTTCTTGTATATTATGTATTTCTCAATTTCTCTTTGGGAAAATCGTTACTCGCAGCAGGATATTTATCTGTATTAATACTATTTTCTAATCTCCGTAGCCACCAGGCGAATGGTTACATACCATGCGCCATAACCGTCGCTAATCCACAAGCCTCTTGCCCACGGATAGAGTTCATGCTCGAGCGATTGATAGTGACCGCCTTTGATCACATGAGTGTGTTCTCCTGGCGGACATTTGTAGTCTTTCTTACCGTTGGGGGTGACCGGTCGGTCGGGCGAATAGGTGTTATAGGGGTCATAGCACATCTCTGCGAGTCCGCCCGACATGTCGTAGAGTCCCAGACCGTTGGGTTTCTTGCATCCCATGTGATATGACTTTTTTTCTTCCCCTTCCAAGTTATCTTTATACACCGCCACCTCATTGGCATTGTTGCTGCCGCTGAATCGGTAGGGAGCCTTAAGCTTACCCTCAATGGCAGCATATTCCCATTCGGCCTCGGTGGGCAGACGGAACTCCTGACCGCAGTAGGCATTCAGGCGTTCCAGAAATGTCTGGATTTCTTTGCACGATATGTTGCATTTGGCATAATCCTTCCCCATAGGGTTCTTGGTGTAATACTCATAGTCTCCATCCCACCAGTTGTCTTTCATGAAGGCGTCCCATAGAGCCATGCTCAATTCGTATTTACAGATATAATAGCCATCGAGCGTTATCTCTCTCGCGCGTTCTTTGTTGAATCTTACCGTGTCACATCCGGCGGTGAAGGTGCCGCCCTTGACATACACCATATCCCCCAGCAGCTTGTTGACCAGACGCTTGCGGTGGGCGTCCATGTCAAATCTCTCTTTGGGGCTTGGCGTGCGCTGCGGCTTTTTGTGCCTGACGGTCGTGGCAGGTTTCTTCTTGACAGCTGCGCCCGAAGTCTTTGGTCTTATGATGCCTTGGGCCGAAGCTGCTGTCAGGGCTGCTATAGCAATGATAGTTATAAACAGTCTTCTCATAATCTTATGTATTATAGGGTTTCCAGCACGCGCTTGAGCACCACCTCGGCGCTTATCTCGCGGTTGGCGGCTTCGGGGATGACAAGCGAGTGGTCGCTCTCTATCACATCGTCGGTGACGATGAGGCCGCGTCTAACGGGCAGACAGTGCATGAAGTATCCGTCATGAGTCCAGCTCATGTGCTCCGAGTCGATGGTCCACGACATATCCTTGCAGAGTATCTTGCCATAGTCCTCTTTGCAGCTTACGCCGGGGCAGCTCCAGTTCTTGGCATACACGAAGTCGGCACCTTCGAGCGCGCGGCGCTGGTCATACTCCACATGGGCATTGCCCACAAACTTCTCGTCCAGTTCGTAGCCTTCGGGATGGGTCACCACCAGGTCTACATCGGCAGCGTTCATCCATTGGGCAAAGCTGTTGGGCACAGCCTGTGGCAGCGCACGGCAGTGGGGAGCCCAGGTGAGCACCACCTTGGGACGCTCCGTCTTGCGGTGCTCGTCGATGGTGATGAGGTCGGCAAAGGCCTGGAGCGGATGCACCGTGGCAGTCTCCATAGCCACAACGGGGCGGCCGCTGTAGCGCACAAACTGGTTGACGATGGTCTCGGCATAGTCGAAGTCACGGTCTTTGAGCCCGGCAAACGAGCGCACGGCGATGATGTCACAGTAGCTTGCCATCACGGGGATGGCTTCGAGCAGATGCTCGCTCTTGTCGCCGTCCATGATTACGCCACGCTCGGTCTCCAGCTTCCATGCGCCGGCATTGACGTCGAGTACTATCACGTTCATTCCCAGGTTCATGGCTGCCTTCTGGGTAGAGAGGCGTGTACGCAGACTGTTGTTGAAGAATATCATCAGCAGAGTCTTGTTCTTGCCCAATTCCTGAAAGGCAAAGCGGTCGCGCTTTACCTCCTGTGCCTCGGCGAGCGCCTGACGGAGGTCGCCCAGGTCTTCTACATTGAAAAATGTCTTCATCTCTTTCTTCCTTTATTTGATTTGTCAGCGCCGGACAAATAGCCGATGCCGGCATCGATTGTGTGCGGGATACTGTTGATGTCACAAAAATACGCAAAAAACCTGACATGCACCGCTATTTTCCCCATTTTTTTGCCTGCCGTTTTTTTTAGACGCACCCCATCCAACGCCAACGGCGGAGCCAGACATCCGTTGATGTCCTGCTCCGCCGTGGAAATTGTGGCTGGGTCGTCTGTGCGGTTAGCGTGCCATAACCTTGTAGGCGCGGCCACCGGCCTTGACGATGTATACCTGTCCGGCAGCGAGGGTCAGCGTGTTGGCGCCAGCCTTGCCGCTCAGAGTCTGCTTGTTGCATCCGTCGAGGGTGAAGACATAGATGGGAGCAGCCTGCGCCAGCGTCACGGTCACGGTGTTGCCGCTTACGCTTACCTTGGGGTCGCCGTTGGCTACCACGTTGTCATCGATGCCTGCAGCGATGCTCAGGTCGGCATAGACAATGGGTGATGTGCCTGAGATTACCTCGCCACCCACGTCGTTGTGACGCCATCCTGTCACCTGATAACCATACTTCTTGTTCTCCTCGAGACCAGAGAAGTTGTAAGAGGTGGTCTTGCCGTCGGTGAGTTTCACCAGGTCATACTTCACGGTGATGATGTCGCCCTTGTAGAGACCCTGGCTTACAGTAACCTCATCGATGAAGAACTTCTTGAGTCTTTTATCCTCAAATGAGAGCATGGTCTCAGAGTCGCCGTCGTTCATCTCCCACTCTTCATCGATATTGCCATTTTTGTCGAAGGTTGCCGTGTGCATGTTCAGTTTGCCGTCTACTATATATCCCACGTGGTATACGTTGAGGGCGTCGCCGGCAGTACCATGGGCCTTGAGGTGTATTTTGTACTTGCCGCCGTTGGCCGACAGGTTCATGATGGGCGAGTGCAGATAAGACATGTTCATGGGGAAACGGCCTGCATCGGCACCTATCATGCCTTTGGCCATCAGCACATTGCGTCCGCTCCAACCTGTGCAGTCTGTATACTTGTCCAGGTCTTCCGAGTTGATGCTGATGGGAAGCATCGTGGTGCCCTCGGTAGCCTTGGAGAACTGGTCGTCAAGGCGCTTATCTATCTTGGTGTCCTCGACCACGTCGAAGCGGTAGGGCTGCACATAGTAGCCCAGCGCCTTGGGCAGATACTCCCAGTTGGCGGTGTACGAGGTACTCTTGATGTTGCTGGCGGGCAGGGTGTTGACACTCAGAAAGCCATCGACATACATGATGGCCGACATGTCAGAAACCTCGCTGCCATTCTTTGCCTTTACATAGTAGTAATAGACCTTCTCGGCATCCAGGTCGGTGGGAACGATCCATGTACCCTCAACCTCCTTGTCGCGCATCACGTATACGGGGGCCTTGTATTCATACTGTATGGAGTTGATGGCGATGTCGCCCACGTTGTGGCTGTCGTCCTTGACAATCTCAAAGACCACCTTGCCGATGTTGGAGCGGATTCCGCCGAAAGCATCCTCCAGGTCGAAATCCTCTTTGAGGTAGAAATAGTAAGCCTCTACCTGACCCGAACTGATCATGTCGCCGGCCTTGTCGTAGAGAGTCACCTTGAAACGGCTCGAGTTTTCCTTGGTGATGCCCTGCGCATTGATAAGGTTGGCGTTGAAGATACATCTGGAGAGGTTGCCGCCCACCATGAGGGAAGTAGACACCTTGTCGTCGTTGGCGTCCAGCACGATGTGGTCGCGGTCGTTGTAGTAGACCACGTCGGTGGTGCCGTTCTTGGAGATGTCAACGCTGAAACCAACAGGAATATTGGGGTTGGCTGTGTTGATTTTGCCGCCACTGTGGTTCACGTTGGCAAAGGTCTCGTCGAATTTCATCATGTTGTCGCCCAGAGTGTAGAGGCTGAACAGATAGGAGTCGGCGCCGGCGTCTTCCCACGTAGCTTTGAATTGGGTACCCAGATAGTTGTCGGGGAAACCGATGGTGGGTGGGTTTACGGCAGCATACGCCGATGCCACTGTTGTGGCCAACAGTGATAGGATGAAGTAGATTTTCTTCATTTTGTAGGTTTATTTATATGGCTCCCGTATGAATAAAACTGCGCCCCGAGCCGGGAGGAATAACCACAGGGCGAAGCGGAATCTCTCTTTCCGAGCGCCAAATTATAAAAAAAATGATGAAATCCGACACAAAAACTATGTTTTTTGTACTTTTCGTAGCGAAAAATGGCAAAATGATAATCCCGTCCACCCACCCCGCCAT
>NZ_NPJM01000052.1:0-36121 GCF_002251455.1 Prevotella sp. P4-51 | reverse complement strand
TGTAACAAATAGAATTTTCAATTTCTTATCACGAGCAAGTTTTTTTGCAAATGATGGTATATTCATATTTCTGCTCAACTGATATACAAAAATGTACTTGTCACAAGTTACAGATGCATCTCCTATTTTTGATTTCCAAAATTCTTGACCTGCAAGTAGTACAGGATCAATACATTCTACAGAATCAGCACCTCCCAAACCCTTAACAAGTGGTATTCCACTTTTTTCTCTAACAGATATTTTATGAAAATCCTTGAGATACCTTCTATAAAAATCTTTATCGTCATTATCTATCTTAAAAGTACCAAAACTAGCAGCATATGCTATTTTTTTTGATCCATCACTGACAAAGTCAAGAAAAAACGAGCTATCATGCCCTTGGCATTTCAAATTCCAGACTTGATCGCTACCAACGACAAATTTATCATATTGGGAGTTAAGTTCCTTCAACTGTTCTTTAGACGTAATAACTTGTGTTTTCTTATAAGAATCCATCCAAGTCAGAAAATTCCTCTTCTTAGATCGTATAAAAGGAGCTATAACAAGATTTGCTCGTATGGCATTTATTATAGTTCTGTTCAAGCGCAAAGGAAGAAAATCATATTGCCTATCAATGGCAGGGCATCTATAATCTATTATATCACAATCGGCACCGAGTTCAGTTATTATATGTTGCAGTGCGGCAACCTGAAATACGGCACCATAATTATATGCATTTTGAAAGCTTAAAGTGGCTACCTTTATCATATTATCTTTTTTATTAATCTTCTAATTATGTTGAATAAGTATAAGCGTTCATCTTTTGACAAAACGATTAGGGCAGAAATAGAGATGAAGACAATGCTTAATGATGTCAAAACAATAAATGACATAACGTTTTGCACTCCATCTAACAACAATCTTTCAAATCCATAAACGCCAATACAACTAAAAAAATAAATTAAAAGGACAGGGGCGATTACAGATATAACAAAACTTCTTATGGATAAGTTTGCAAGTCTTTTTGCAAAAAATATGCGTAAAGCACATGCAAAAACTTCTACTACTATCATTCCAACTATAACATATTCTGCCCTCGCGTTCAGCTTTAATATCATGTAGGCAATCGGGATGTTTAACAGCATACATAAAGACACGCAAACTTGATAATTTCGTATTATCCCAGTTGCCTGTATCATAGACATTAAACCTATTGATAGTTGCTGAATTACTGACACTACAAGTATTAGCATACAAAAGTTCAGGGCATAATCTGGTACATCCTTTAACC
This sequence comes from Prevotella sp. P4-51, assembly GCF_002251455.1. NCBI lineage: Bacteria > Pseudomonadati > Bacteroidota > Bacteroidia > Bacteroidales > Prevotellaceae > Prevotella > Prevotella sp. P4-51. The sequence goes on along the minus strand of NZ_NPJM01000052.1, from coordinate 34,851 downwards.
AAATCTTTAAAATAAATTCCATCGAGAATAAAAGAGGTACAATAGCATATGATAAGAGGATGGATGAATATTTGCACTGCTTTAGTGACAAAGATATCATTCCTATATTATCTCCAACTCCGGCTCTTTGCATAATTTGGGGGTTCATTGCCTTCGTTATAGTTGCTGTAAAATTTAACAACTGACCTGATACTTGGTTTGCAATACCATACGCCGCATTAACTACTACACCCATAAATGTATTCATCACTATTGCAACTCCCTGTGCTCTGCCCGTTAAAGCTAATGCGCCAAACATATTCCAGAATGCAAAGAAGAACATCTCTTTCATTAACTTCTTGTCAAAAGCTTTAACAAAATGCCTTGTCTCTATATAATGCCTATGACAATATATATATTTGATCAGCATCGATACTAAACGGATTGTAATTAGTAAGACACCATAGAAAATCAGTTTGTCGTTATTATATACTAAAAGGACCAATGCGCCTATTAAACGAATTGTAGATTCTACTATAGTTGCTATAGAATACATCAACATGTTCTCATGCGCGTTCAGGACAGCGTCATATGGTACGGTTATTATGATAAGAAGTGTCCCTAAAATCGTAAGCTGATATAAATTTTTAGCAGCGTCCAATCTTTGTTCCGGTATTTGAATTGAAGAATCAAAGATAACTGGTACAAGGCATTCCAATAAGAAAAAAATTAAGATCGCCAAGATAAAGTGTAACATGAAACTGCTACAAAAAACCCTCTCAAGTTGTCCGCATTCACGCTGTCCCATAGCTACAGACATATATCTCTGTGAAGATACAGACATTGAGTTCTGTACAAAAGAAAGCAATGCCACAATACCTGATATCAAATTTACAATACCAAAATCCTCAACGCCTAGAGCTAACAGTATAAGTCTCGTAGAATACAAGTTAACAGATATTTCTATCAGTAATTTTGCATAGAGAATAACGGTATTCACTACCATCTTTTTATTTGAGTCCATTTTCATATTTAAGATATTACCTTATGCTGTTGAGAAACGCTTCATATGACTCAAACATAGGTGAACTATTCATAAAGGAATTCATTGTTTCAGAAAGATTTCCCCCCAATTTCATCCTTTGTAAAAAGACAGGGCTAATATTTTCTGTTCTTTGCTCGAACAAGAAGAAATAAGCAGGAAGTGCTTCTTTGGGTGGATTTACTCCAAATTTATTACGATAAGCAATTACGACACTTGCGGCTTCGTCGTATTGTCTTTTTTTTCTTTTATCATAAAATTCCTCAATTGTACATATGACTTTTGCAGGTGATCCTGCCACTACGCTATTAGCTGGTATCTTACCATGTACAACACTTCCTGATCCTATAATTACATTATCGCCAACTTCTGTATTCATCAAAATAATACTATTTACCCCAATAAATACATTGTTACCTATAACAACTTTTCCTACACCTCCTATAATAGTGCCATATTTTGCTTTTATCACCGACCATGAAAAGTCATGGTTTAAAATATGTACGCCCTGTGTTATATTAACATTATTGCCAATTGTAAGCATAAATGGAAACATTTCATCTATATAGGTATGATTAGGAGAATATATAATAACCCCTTCTCCAATGCTTGCGCCCTTCTTTCGAAGGTAGTTTACATAATCATTAGATGTTGACTTATGCCCCAACAGTATTTTTCTTATAGCATGTTTTAAAAAGTTCATAACATTTTATATTCATTTGTAGCCATACTTGTATTCTTTCTTTTCACGCTGACCAACTATTTTTGCGGGAACGCCTGCTACTATAGCATAATCAGGTACATCTTTGGTGACAATAGCACCCGATGCAACAATAGCACCTTTTCCTATCTTGATACCTGGAAGTATGATGGAACGGCTACATATCCATGCATACTCACCAATCTCAACAGGTGCACCTTTCCCACAAAAGTGTATATCATTATAATCGTGGTTTAATGACCAGATAATTGCTTCATAAGCAATAACTGCACTCTTTCCTATATGCAGTCCTTTTCGACCATCCAAAAGAACATGTGGCCCTATAGAGACACCATCTTCTATCGTAATGCCTTTAGGGTTTCGAATATGAAAGCCTTCCATAAGCATTGCGCGACCGTTAAGTTTAAGCCCCATCATCTTAAGCCACCAAATTCTTACATGTTTGCTTGGAAGATTGCATATAAAGGTATTGGTCATCCACCAGAGCAGGTCTTTTATCTTGTTTTTACCCCCCCCCCATTATAGGTCGTAATATCTTTTTAATCATATTGTTTTGTTTTTAATTATTCACTCCAAGTCCATTCTGTCCTCTCTATATCCTCTTCAATAAGAGGATTGCCACTCTGCACCTCAATAAAGGTGAGTTCGGTGAGGGCTTTGATGGCGTGCCAATGCTCCACTGGGATGACAACGGTATCGCCAGCCTTCACTTTCTGCTCCCGGCCATCAAGCACGAAGATACCTTCGCCCTGAACGAATGTCCAGGTTTCGCTTCTATGGTGGTGAATCTGGTAGCTGATGTTCTTGCCTTCCTTGAGCGTGATACTCTTAGTGAGGGAATGACGACCATCAGCATAATAGCTGTCATCAAGCACGCGATAGGTTCCCCAACGTCTTTCTTCGTACATGGGGCGTGGGGTGAGGTTTTCTACCGACTTCTTTATTTCCTCTGAATGTTCTTTGCTGCACACAAGGATGCCATCGGGACATGCGGCTACAACTACATCCTTCAGTCCGTCCACAAAGATGGGGTTCTGGAGTTCATTGATGACATGCGTGTTCTCGCAATGTGCGCCCATTACGGCATTGCCAATAACAGGCTTATGGAGTTCATCAGTAAGCGTGTTCCATGTGCCCAGGTCTTTCCACTCGCCATTGAAAGGAACAACAGCAACAGATTCTGCCTTCTCAGCCACTTCATAGTCGAAGGATATCTTTGGAAATTCGGAGTAGCGTGCGCGAGTATCCTCAAATCTATCGCTCGACATATATTTGCGAACGATATTCATCATGTAACCAAGACGGAAGGCGAAGACACCTCCATTCCAGTAAGCGCCTTGTTTCAAAAAAGTTTCAGCAACCTCCACTGATGGTTTCTCGGTAAAACGAGATACCATCTTGTAGTTTTCGTTATCAGCCTGTGCTGAGCCTGTCGAAGTATTTTCGTGCATCGGAATTACGTATCCGTATTTCTCGGATGCGTATGTAGGTGCTATTCCCATCAAAACAAGATCAGCCACATCGGCTTTTACGCACTCCACCATCTTACCGATGGTCTCGAAATAGCCAACTTCTGTATAGGGGTCGCATGGCATGATGACTACTACCTCATCATCGGCACATTGCTTTGCCAACTTCAGGTATGAGGCTGCAAGGGCAATGGCAGGAAAGGTGTCGCGTCTCTCGGGTTCGGTAACAAGGTTGACCGAGTCGCCAAGTTGATTGACAATAATATCCTGTTGGCTTGCATTGGTAGCCAAAGTGATGTCTTCAGTAAGATTGGCGAGACGAGCTTGACGAACAACTCGCTGCACCATTGATTCCATGGTTCCGTCCTCTTTCTCTAAAAGGGGAAGGAACTGTTTGGATCGTGCATTGTTAGATAGAGGCCACAGGCGCTTGCCCGAACCTCCGGATAAAAGTACTAATTGCATATTGTATTTATCTTTTATTATCTAATTTTGAGCCTCGCTACCTTTCGGGAGCAGTGGCGAGTTTCGTTTAACTAAGACTGGAACGCTCTTTGGCAGATGGAATCTGGCAATGTGCGTGAAGGTCGGCATCGAACTTGCGCTTGCTATCAATGGCAAGTTGGATGCGTTCTTGGCGCGCTCGCTTCTCTTCTTGAAGTGTAGCGAGGGTGCGTTTGGCTTTATCAATGTCTTGATGTATCATAATGTATCGTTTTATCGTTTGAAAAACGGATAGGGCTACTTGTCCCAAAGACCTCAATGCTCTCACAATCCCCCGAAAGTGGGAGCAAAAGGACTTTCGTCCTATCCTTTGTAGCGGATGATGAATTCGATTCACGGCTTCTCGCCTTTGCATCCGCTTTGGGAAAACAGCCTCGGAGGACTTATCACCAAAACATTCTTGGGCGAGCCAAGCGTCACTTCAGACCTTTACCTAAAACATTGCACTAAAAAGATATGGTTTCTGAAGATGCCGAGCGGCACTAAAAGATGACAGTATCCCCTTTAGCTGTATAATATTTCTTCTGTTTGGATTTACTTCACGATAGCCTCCTTTATACAGTCTACGATGTACTTCACATCATCATCTGAGACGTATGGACCTGCAGGGAGGCAGAAACCAATCTTGAAGAGGGATTCTGATACACCATTGATGTAGGCAGGATTGTTCTTGTAAACTGGCTGTTTGTGCATTGGCTTCCAGACGGGACGACACTCTACCTTCTTCGAGAGCATGAAGACACGGAGTGCTTCAACGTTCTCGTTAGGCTGGCAGTCGGTGGTGGCACTATCTACTGCTTTGATGACTCCGGCAGCTCCACCTACGGCAGTCTTGATGACTTCCTTGTAGGCATTCTCCTGACCCTTGATGCGGATCTCGGGACCGATGGTTGCTGCACAGAGCCAAAAATTGGCATCGTAACGAGGATCGGCTGGTTGCTCGTGGAGGGTAATGCCTGGAACGTCTTTAAAGAGTTCCTTGTAGAGTTCCTGAACGTGCTTGTGGTGGGCAATGTGGTCGTTGAGGACGGTCATCTGACCACGGCCGATACCGGCACATACATTGGACATGCGATAGTTGTAGCCAATGGCGGTATGCTCGTAGTATGGATAGGCATCACGCGCTTGAGTTGCGTACCACATGATGGTGTTAGCATCCTCGGCATTCTGACAGATGAGGGCACCACCACCAGAGGTTGTGATCATCTTGTTACCGTTGAAGGAGAGGACACCGAACTTGCCAAAGGTACCAAGTACCTGACCATTGAAGCGTGAGCCCATACCTTCGGCTGCATCTTCTACAACAGGAATGCCGTACTTGTTGGCAATCGCCATGATTTCATCAATCTTGTAAGGCATACCATAGAGGGCTACAGGCACAATAGCCTTAGGGTACTTGCCGGTCTTTTCCTTACGATCGAGGATGGCCTTTTCAAGGAGTTCAGGGTCCATGTTCCAAGTCTCAGCCTCAGAGTCAATGAATACAGGAGTTGCACCCAGATAGGTGATAGGATGTGAGCTGGCACAGAAGGTGAATGACTGTACGCATACCTCATCGCCAGGTCCTACACCACAAGCAAGTAATGCGAGATGCACGGCCGCAGTGCCTGCTGAGAGGCAGACAACCTTTGTATCCTTGAGTGCTGGATTGAGGTTCCATGCTGCAGATGTAGCCTCAGGGCAACGTGAGTCCTGATAAACGGCAGACTCCACGTTTCCTGTAACGAACTTGCGGAGATCTTCCTCGAAAGCGGTAACATTGGGGCCCATAGGAACAACCCAGTTTGTGTCAAAGGCCTCCTGAACATATTTCTGTTCAAAACCTTCGTCTGACATGTGGGCCAGGCAGAGATAGATGGTTTTTCTTTCTTCTGACATAGCTATATGATTTTTATTGTTTATATTTCAAGATGATGTTTTGTCGCTCAGCAAGGATTCGAACCTTCTCAACGGGTGTTGAGTAGCGAAAAAAAGCATAATTTGTCGATTTCAGCCTTAATTTAAGCGTCCAGGGCTGAATATGCGATACGAAAGTGGTACTAAATATATTTTCTTGATTTTGCAAATGCTCGTAAAGTGCTGTGTTTTAGAGGTTATTTCAAAGCATTGCGGTTCGGGTATTGAACCCTATCTGGATTGATTCTCAAAGACCTCATCTCGGACAAATCCCCCGATAAGTCCGAAGAAAGAACCAAAGCAGACCACCTGTACACCAACTAACCTTATTTCTGATCAATTATCTAGATTCTTATTTTACGATTGCTTCCTTGATGCAGTCAACAATGTAGCGAACATCATCGTCATTATTGAGTCATGGGTCATTAGTAAAGGGTCATAATTGATTTTGGGGGCATGACTTTTTAGGAGTTATGGGTAATGGGTCATGGGTAATGATTGTTTTTGCTCTGACCCAAGACCCATGACTCGTGACTCATGACTCGTGACTCTATTTTTTGATTTTTTCTTTGAGTTTCTTGACTATGGCTGTAAGTACCTTGAGGATACGAGTCATATCGTGATTCAAAGAGTTGAAGGCTTCATCTGTGAGATAACCATTGGCATGAAGTAGATTGAGCCAGTAGTCTGTCTCATCTGCTTCTTTGTAAGAAATACTGTATTTGTTCAAAAAGTCTGCATCTGACTGGGCGTGCTTGGCCTCTCTCGCGTTAGCACCTATACTCGTCCCTGATCGATACACTTGCTTAGACATCACAAACTCCTTGTCGGAAGAGTCTTCCGTCAAGTATTGATAGAGTCTTGTGATACGACAAGCAAAATCGAAACTCAAATCCAAAATGCCCGCATTCTGCTTTTGTTCCTCGGTCATAAGAGGTGCGAGTTTTCGTACCTTCTTTGGCTTTTGAGTGTACTTTGTTTGTTTCATAAGCTTTTTTTGTCAAGGGTCAAAGGGTATTGGTAACGAATGTATTAGAGCATGACCCATGACCCATTACCCATTACCCGTGACCCATGACCCGTGACCCATGACTCTTGGTTCGTGACTCTTTATTCAACAATAGCTTCGCGAATACAATCTACGATATAGCGAACGTCTTCGTCTGAAACATAAGGTCCTGCTGGCAAGCAGAATCCGACTTTGAATATGTCCTCAGAAACGTGGTTGACGTATGCTGCCATATTGGGGCCTTCTATAACGGAATACTCCTGACCCATGACTCCTGACCCATGCCCCACAACCTGTGAACCCTTGCGGTAAACAGGTTGACAGTGCATTGGCTTCCATACTGGACGGCACTCAACTTTCTTTGAGAGCATGAAGACACGGAGGGCTTCCACATTCTCGTTCGGCTGGCAGTCGGTGGTGGCGCTTTCTACGGCCTTGATGACTCCGGCTGCTCCACCTACGGCTGTCTTGATGACTTCCTTGTAGGCATTCTCCTGACCCTTGATGCGGATTTCTGGATCGATGGTGGCAGCACAGAGCCAGAAGTTGGCATCATAGCGAGGATCGGCTGGCTGCTCGTGGAGGGTGATGCCAGGAACATCCTTCAGGAGCTGTTTGTAGAGTTCCTGCACGTGCTTGTGATGGGCGATGTGGTCATTGAGAACGGTCATCTGACCACGTCCGATACCTGCACATACGTTGGACATGCGGTAGTTGTAGCCAATGGCGGTATGCTCGTAGTATGGATAAGCATCACGTGCCTGTGTTGCATACCACATGATGGTGTTGGCATCCTCAGCATTTTGACAGATGAGGGCGCCACCACCAGAGGTAGTGATCATCTTATTGCCATTGAAGGACAGGACACCGAACTGACCGAAGGTGCCGAGTACCTGTCCGTTGAAGCGTGAGCCCATACCTTCGGCTGCATCTTCGACCACGGGAATGCCATACTTGTCGGCAATAGCCATAATCTCATCAATCTTGTAGGGCATACCATAGAGGGCAACGGGCACGATTGCCTTGGGATATTTGCCAGTCTTCTCCTTACGATCGAGGATAGCCTGCTCAAGGAGCTGAGGGTCCATGTTCCATGTTTCAGCTTCAGAGTCGATGAACACGGGTGTTGCACCAAGATAGGTGATAGGGTGTGAGCTGGCACAGAAGGTGAACGACTGCACGCATACCTCATCGCCAGGACCTACACCACAGGCAAGCAATGCCAGATGCACAGCCGCCGTACCTGCTGAAAGGCATACAACTTTAGTGTCCTTCAGTGCAGGATTAAGGTTCCAAGCAGCTGCTGTTGCCTCTGGCCAACGAGAATCTTGATAAACGGCAGACTCTACATTGCCTGTTACGAACTTACGAAGATCTTCCTCGAAAGCGGTTACATTTGGACCCATGGGAACAACCCAATTAGTGTCAAAGGCTTCCTGAACATATTTCTGTTCAAGCCTATCCTCTGAAAGGTGCGCGAGGCACAAATAAATAGTCTTTCTTTCTTCTGACATAGTTGTATGATTTTTATTGTTTGTTTTCAATTTAAGCAATTTGTCGCTCAACAAGGATTCGAACCTTCTCAACACACGTTGAGTACCCAAAAAGAGCGTGAAACCATGAAATCATGGCTATTTTAAGCAGAACAAGCGGGAAATTAAGGATTTTAGCCACAAAAATACGTACCAAATGTGTACCAAATAAAATATTTCTCAATTTCAAGGCATTCCTATAGGTTGTATATCAGGGCGTTGAATCCATCTATCGTTGTCTGGGCAACATCAGGATATTTCATCTGATACTCATGGCGCATATCATCCTGCTTCTTCTCATCACGTGAGAAAATACGAATCTCACCTATGTCTGTACGAAGAAAACGATTCAAAACTGCGTTACCGAAGGAACCTGTTCCACCAGTAATCATAAGGGTTTTACCTGCAAAAATGCTCATAATTTTATTTTAGTTTAATTTGTATTTAATCTCTTCTAAAGATATCTCTTGTATATACTTTATCTTCCACGTCTTTCAAGCAATCATCAAAGCGGTTGGCGATGATGGCCTTACTTTGTACCTTGAATTCAGCAAGATTGTTGACCACCTTGCTACCAAAGAATGTTGTGCCATCCTCAAGGGTTGGTTCGTAAATGATAACCTCTGCACCTTTTGCCTTGATGCGTTTCATAATGCCTTGAATAGCAGATTGACGGAAGTTGTCGGAGTTTGACTTCATAGTCAAACGGTATACACCGATTACACAATTGTTTGGTTCTGCTCCGTATTGATTATTGCTTGAATAATCGTACCATCCTGCCTTTCGAAGCACTGCATCCGCAATATAATCTTTGCGTGTGCGGTTTGACTCTACAATAGCAGACATCATGTTCTGAGGTACATCCTGATAGTTTGCGAGGAGCTGTTTGGTATCCTTTGGTAAACAATAACCACCATAGCCAAATGATGGATTGTTGTAGTGTATGCCGATACGGGGATCAAGACCTACACCTTCAATGATGGCTTTTGAGTCAAGACCTTTCACTTCTGCATAGGTATCAAGCTCGTTGAAGTAGCTCACGCGTAGGGCGAGGTAGGTGTTGGCGAAGAGCTTCACGGCCTCGGCCTCCTTCATGCCCATGAAGAGGGTGTCCACATCGGGCTTCAGCGCGCCTTCCTGGAGGAGTGCGGCGAAGGTGCGGGCGGCATCCTTGAGCATCTCCACATCGGTGACCGACTCGATGGCGCGGTTCTCGGCGGCGAAGTCGGGATGCGACATGATCTTGGGGTAGCCCACGATGATGCGGCTGGGATAGAGGTTGTCGTAGAGGGCCTTGCTCTCACGCAGGAACTCGGGCGAGAAGAGCAGGTTCAGCTTCTTCACGCCGCGCTGGGCGTACTTCAGGTAGAGGCTGCGGGTGTAGCCTACGGGGATGGTGGACTTGATGACCATGACGGCATCGGGATTTACCTCCAGCACCAGGTCGATGACTTCCTCGACATGGCTGGTGTCAAAATAGTTCTTTACGGGGTCGTAGTTGGTCGGGGCGGCGATGACCACGAAGTCGGCGTCGGCATAGGCCCGGCGGCCGTCGAGGGTGGCGGTGAGCTGCAACGGCTTCTCGGCCAGGTAGCGCTCGATATAGTCGTCCTGGATGGGTGAGATACGGTTGTTGATCTTCTCCACCTTCTCGGGTATCACGTCCACTGCCGTGACACGGTGGTGCTGCGAAAGCAGCGTGGCTATACTCAGGCCGACGTAGCCGGTTCCGGCAACGGCGACACGTATGTCTTCAAAATTACGCATATAATAAATTGAGATAAAAGTTTTATGGGTTGGATTTACTCAGGCGTGTTTATCACATTATTATATTATATAAGGTATACTTGCTTTGCTCCACCTTAATCAAACACATAGCCATAGTTGGTGCGTAGCTCTTCGTACTCGGCTTCATAGCGCTGGCGCTGGTCTTCGTCCTTGAAGGTCGAGGCGATGCGGGCTATCTCCTGCATAACCTTGCGGCCAGCATCGATGATGGGCTGGAGGTCGTCTTTGACGTAGTCGAGGAAGGGGGCGTAGTAGTAGCCAATCTCTTCTATCATGAAATAGAAGGTGGAAAAGGCGTCCTTGATGTCAAGGCGCTTGCTGAGCACATCGGCGTGGGTCTGACGGAGGAGCATCTTGATGTTCTCGGTCTGTGCCGCCACCTCTTGGGCAGTCTTCACCTGATGGAAGAAGGTGTCGATAAAGGCATGGCGCTCATGGAGATTGCGCTTGTAGAAGGTGGCACGGTTCTTGGCGTCACCGTTTTTGCCGACTTCCTCAAAGCGCTCGGCGTGGACATTGGATATGGCCACAGCCATGCCACCGACATCCATCACCAGTCTGCGGTCGCGGGCAATGCGGATGACATAGCCTTCAAGGCCGGCATAGTCGCCAGAGACGATGCGCAGCAGGGTGCGGTTCTGGGCGTAATAGACAAAAGGACGGAGGAGGAAGCGCAGCCTGTCGGGCTCGGTCTCAGAGACACGCATGAAGGGCTCCATCTGGTTGCAGGGGATGGTTGCCACGCGGCCGGTGCTGCAGTTCTTGCACAGCTTGTGCATGGGCAGATGCTCGTCCAGATAGGCCTGGAGCTGACGGGGAGAACCCTGGAGGAAAATCAGTCCGCTCACCGAGGGCGTCTCGACCTGACGCATACCACCATGGTTGCTGCGACGGGGCAGATATTTGATAGTCTTGTGAACGAAATGAGGGATGCCGTCTTGCTGGAGCTGCTGTTCGATGGATTTGACCTTACGGTTGTGAACAAAGAGGTAGCTCCACGACGTGCAAGTCGTGTCTGTCGCATCTTTCTTGCGACGTGAACCAAGGGGTGTCGGTTTCACTTCGGCGCATTTCTTCATTGCTGGGCCAGATGGTGTTTCTGGCTCAGAAAGGTGGGTGCCCTCTGGAAACGCGGTGCTTTCAAGTGGTTGAAGGCGCTTGGTTTCGTCGGCTGTAGATGGAGAACTCGTGCAATCCTGCTTCATAAACTCTCTTCTACTTTATGTCTGCTTGGATGGTCATCATCACCTGGGATGAAAGGGCCAAATCTGCTAAGACATTGTGCATAAAATCATTCTGTAGATATATCGCCAGTGGAGATAAAGTTGGCTAATCGTCTTAAGTCTGCGGAACTTACCCGCACAGCATACTCACCTCTTTAGCGGCGTTGTATCTTTGTCTTCTTAGCGGGTCTTCTTATGGTAAGACCTGTCATTGTGTACAAAGTTACGGCTTTTATTGCATTTTTTATCATTTTCTTTAGGAAATTTTTGATTAATCTCATTTTATCTGCGCAAATGTTTAGCAAAAACCAAGTTGCCCTTTAGTCTCCGCATTGATAATCATAATCTTACCCCAGAGTGTGGGTCTTACCATAAGAAGACCCACTATCAGCAAAAACCGGCATCTGCTGGTTTTCTTCATTTATACTCCCATGTTTTTCTTTCAGCGACAGACGGATGCAGATGTCCGCCCTCTCCCTCACGACCATAGATGCCACGACGCAAATGCGCCTCTCACACATAACATCCCCGTTCTACGGCCTGCCAGCCGTCTCCCCTACTCTGCTGACCATCTTTACGACGCTGGAGGGTACCTCGGCGACGCTGGAGGGTACCTCCACGCAGCTGCTGACCACCTTTGGCGACACGCGTCGAATGAAACGGAAGCACGTATCGGACGAAGCGGAAGCACGCGCCATACGAAGCGGAAGCACGTAACGGCCGTCACGCGCCAGCAAATGCAGTCTACAAGTCCACAAGCTGGACTGCAAACAGGATTAAGATTATCATTAAGCGAATAAAGCGGCTATATAAAAAAGATATAGCCGACACTGGTCGCCACCAGTAAGGATATAAAAATACGAAAACCCATGGCTACTTCTGAAGGCTTTGCCTTGGCACTGACAGCGGCGATGACTGTCGGAAAACAAGGTTCCCATTTTCCCGATATATCAGCCTCCCTTCTGCCGATAGTTGATGGGCGACATGCCCACCTGCTTCTTGAAGAAAGTGCCGAAGGCTGAAGCATTAGGGAAATTGAGAATGTCGGCGATTTCCTTGATGCTCTTGTCGGTGGTGGTTATCAGCGAAACCGCCTTCTTGGTAATAGCCTTGAACACGAGCTGCTGCACGGTATTGCCTGACACCGACTTGACGAGCATGGTAAGGTATTTGGGGGACAGACAGAGCCTATCGGCATAGTATCTCACTCCCCTCTCCTCGGCATAATGGCTGTCGATGAGCTGCATGAGGCGCATATAGGTCTCGAGCTTGCGGCTGGGCTCGTTGTCGCCATCGGTAGAAAGGGCGCGGAAGATGCTGCACAGCCTGTAGGTAAGCGAGAGCAGAAGCAGGCGACGCTCGTTGAGGGCAAACACATTGGCATCGCCATTGCCCGCAGCCAGAAGTTGGGAGTAGTAGGTCAGCTCGTCTTCATGTCCGGTGTGCATCACGCGGCAAGGCTTGGGGTTGACAAACTCCATGAACTTCATGCCCACCACCGTGTTGCCGAGGATGTCGCGGATGGAGTCGACGCGATAGAGGATGATGACCACGGAGCAGTCGGTGCTGTGGCGGGTCACGGTGAAGCTGACGCCGTGGGAGAGGAAGGCCGTCTCGCCCGTAGCCACCTGATACTCCACCCCTTCGCAAGTGAAGGAGAAGCTGCCCGAAGTACATACGATAATGCCGACATCGGTCACGTGGAAGCGGTCGAAGAAGGCTTGTGGGAAGGAAGTGATATTGCCGCAGGAGCAACAGATGTCTTCATTGTTGGCCATCTGCTGTTCGAGGAGCGTGATGTTGTTGTCGTTCTGCATAGGTGTACGATTGTCGGCGACGAAGATAGCAAAAATATCCAACACGACAAAAGAGAAAGCAACATTTGTAACAAATCGCGCTACAAATATTGCTTTCACCGTGTCTTATGTATTGAAGCCAGAGTGGCTGACTGTCTAATAATTGACAAACCACTCACGCGTGTCCTTGGATATGTCGCGCTTGGGCCAAGGCACCACGAGCATCAGTCCAGCGAAGATGATACAGGCATAGATGGTCCATCCCGATATCTCCTTGATGGCGGAGATGGTGGCCTGCACCTGCACCTTGCCCTTGGCAGAGATGGCTGCCATGTGTTGTGCCTCGGTCTCGCTCTTGCCCTGATACTGCATTCCGCGGGCTGTCTGGTCGTAGGTCATGGCTGTGGCTGCATCGGTGCGGTCGTAGTCATGGGCATAGCGGGTAATGTAATACTGCTGGCGATACTGAAAGAGGTTCTGGTAGAGAGCCGAACCTATGCCAGGGGCTATCACCATACGCACGGTGAGCATGATGCACACCCAGGTGGACAGCAGCTTGTAGGGCATGCGCTGGTTGGCGTAGACGGCAATGAGCGAATAGAGCAGCATCATACCCGTGGCACGGATGACGACGGGCCACTTCATGCGCTCGAGCATGCCGTCGGTCTGCACCTCAAAGTACATGAACAGCGAGGCTGCCCCAATCAGTATGAAGCCGAGGGCGAAGAACCACTTGAAGTGCACGCCCTTGTTGTTTAGCAGCAGGATAGAGACGAGGCCGATGAAATAGCCCAACAAAACCCAGTTGCCGAGGGCTGCCACCTGTATCTGGTCGGTCTTCATGCCCACGCCCACAAAGATGTTGACCAGCATGGAGCTGGAGTTGCATATCATCAGTGCGATGAAAAGCAGTATGCCGCCCTGGATGCTGCGCGAGCGAAACGCCTTGAGCATGAAGTAAGGCGAGCGCCGCGTCTTCTCAAGATAGACAAAGAGCAGGGTCGACACCACGCAAATCACCGTGGCCCAGCAGATGGAGGCGTCGTCGTACCAGTCGTAGACCTTGCCATATACCATAATATATATAAAGGAACAGCACATGAGGCAGAACACCACCACATTGCCGAACTTGGAAAACGACAAGGGCGACCGCTTGGTGGGATAAGGGTTGTAGGGCATGCACACCAGAGTGATGAGCAACGCCACGAGGATGGAGCCCAACATGGCATAATAGACCATCTGCCAATGGTAATTGTAAGCAAACCACGCCGTAAGCCACGTACCTATCTGTCCGAGCAGCATGAAGAAGAAGTAGATGATGGGCTGGCTCGCTTTCTTCTCGGTGTCGAGCGCATCCCAGCCAGCCTCATCGCTCGGCTCGTTGCCTGGCGATACATTGCGCGTGGCCTCAATACCAAACCCATACTTGATGAGGGTAAAGAGGTTGCACATGAGCAGCGTCTGTCTCACAAATCCCATGATAAGGCTGTTGAGAGCCAGAATGAACAGGCTGTCAGTGTTGGCACAGATGTAGCTCTGCACCGCCAGAATCGAGAAGCCCACGAGGCTCATCATCTTCTGGCGTCGCACGCAGACCAGCTGGTAGAAGAACGGCGAGAACGCAGCCATGCCTATCGACGTGACAAAACTGATGAAGGCGATGTGTTCTGACTGGATGCCAAGCCCACCCACCATCTCACTGCTATTGACGGAGTAGGCACCGCTGACCGTCATGATAGGTATGAATAGTATGACGAGAAAGGCTATGCCAAGGGGCTTTGGCACCCAGTTGTAGAACGGAAAATTCTTCGGCAGATGCGCGGGCACTGCCGTGTATATCTCTGCTTGTGTCATTTCTTGAGTTGAGCCTTAACTACGACCATCATTCCTGCAGCCAGCTTGTCGTTGTCGGCCTTGGATATTCCCTCAAACTCTATCCTGACGGGCACACGCTGCTGAATCTTGACAAAGTTGCCGGCAGAGTTGTCGGTGGGCACGAGAGAGTACTTGGAACCTGTGGCACCGGATATGGCGGTGATGCGGCCCTCAAACTCCTTGCCATCAAAGGCGTCGACGGTCATGGTGACCTTCTGGCCCACATAGAGCTTCTCCACCTGGGTCTCCTTGTAGTTGGCGATGACCCACTTCTGGGTGTCGGGCATGATGTAGGTGATGGTCTGACCGGCGTTGACAGCCTGTCCGTCTTCGAGCGAACGACGGCCGAGTTTGCCATCGCAGGGAGCGGTCACCACGCAATAAGAGAGGTTGAGCTTGGCCATCTCCAAGGCAGCCTCGGCACGCTCGATAGCTGCGGCGGTATTCTTCTTGCGTGTCTGCACCTCGTTCACGCCCGAGTAGGCAGCCTTCTGCTGTCGGCGGGTCGCGTCGAGCTTCTTCTTGGTAGTATTGTATTCGGTCTCAATCTGCTCGAGCTGGATGGGGGTGGCGGCATTGCGGGCCACGAGGTTCTGATAGCGCTGGCGGTCTTTCTCCAGTTTGGCAAGACGTATCTCTATCTCGGCTATCGACGCCTCGTAGACGGTGGCAGAGGTCTGGGTGGTCTGGAGCGAAGCGTCAACCACATTGGCACCGGCCATGGCATCCTTGAGGGCAGCCTCGGCTTCCATCACGCGGATGCGGTATTCACGGTCGTCGAGCACCAGCAGGGTGTCGCCCTTCTTCACATCCTGATGCTCCTTGAAATAAATCTTCTTAATATATCCCGAAGCGCGCAGATTGACGGGCGAGATATATTGCTCGACCTGTGCGTCATCGCTCTTCTCATTAGATTTGTAGTCCATAAACATGCAACCAATCTTCACGATGCCCCATACGAGGATGGCCACACCGATAAGGCTTACAAGCAGCTGGCGTATGCGCTGGCGCTTGAGCTGGGCGGCGGTAACTTCGTGGGTAGACTGGTTGGGGGTGTCGTTGCTGGTATTGTTGTTGGTGGGGTTATTGCTTGTTTCCATTTCTATGTTGTTGTTTGTAAGTTTCTATTATTTGATGAGTTTGTCCAGCTGGCCAGTGAGTTTGAGCAGGGTCAGGTTGGACACCTGGTAGTTGAAGTGGGCGGTGAGATAGTTGTTCTGGGCGTCGCTCATGCTCATCTCGTCCTGCAGCACCTCGGTCATCGAGGTTATGCCCTCACGGTATCTGTCGCTTGTGACCTTATATACCTCCTCGGCAAGCAGGTAGTTGTCGCGCTGCTTGCTGAAGTTGCGCTTGTTGTTGGCCAGGTCGTTGACGGCGTTGGCATACTGGGTCTGCATACCCTTCAGTGCATTCTCGTAGGAGAGTCGGGCATTGTCGATATCCACCTGGGCCTTACGTATCTTCGACCGCTTCTCAAAACCGTCGAACACGGGGATGCGCAGCGACACACCTATGCCGTTGGACTTGTACCAATGGTTGGACTCACCGGCATGAAACCAATTCCTGATGTTGTCGGTAAAGGCTGCGTAGGTCCAGTTGCCCGTGAGGGCAACCGTGGGGAGGTATCCGTCTTTGGCAAGTTTCTTCTTCTGTTCGGCGAGGGTGCGCTGGGTCTGCAGCAGCTGGAGCTCATAGAGGTTCTCGTTGAGTCCGGTGAGCGACGCCATGTCTATCTGTTCGATGTCGGCTTTCTCTACGGCAATGGTCTTGTCGGCGGGATAGTCGATGACATATTTCAGCATGTTATACTGCTGGGTGAGCATGGCCTTGGCATTGTCATACTGCACGCTGAGGTTCTCGAGATTGACATTGACACGCTTCACGTCGACGCCGAGCGCCATGTCGTTGTCATGGAAGGCCTGGGTGATGTCGCGCAGTTCTTCCAGACGCTTGATGTTGTCCTTGATGATGGCTATCTGCTCTTCGGTATTCTGGGCGAGATAGTACATCTGGCTAATTTGCACTATCAGGTCTTCCTTGGCCTTGGCGTAAGAGAGCGTGTTGAGGTGGTCGAGGGTCTTGGCGATGTCGAGGGCAGTAAGTGCCGTCTGGCTGTAGAGCGGCATCTGCAGCTGGATGCTTGCCGACGAATTGTACTGCAACGTCTTGGTAACATTGTAAGGCTTGCCATAAGCGCTACCGTCGGTCACCGATACTGGGGGAGTGAAATTGTCGTTGAGTCCGGCGCCGATATTAATCTGGGGCAACAGACGGGCACGGTTTTCACTGACATCGTGCTTGCCCTTAAGCACATTGCCTTCATAAGTCTTCAGATTTAGATTTCGCTCAATGCCCATCTGCAGGCATTGACCCAGAGACAGCGTCTCCTGCGCCATGGCATGGCACAAGAGAAGTGTCAAGGAAAATGTGAACAATATTCTTTTCATACCTAACTTTGATAATTCGGCTGCAAAGTTACTGATTAATTATCGCTTAGGCATATTCATAAAATATCACAAGTTGTTCACATTTTCCCTTTATCCATGTTTCTATGATAGCTGTATGCAATTATGACTATAACAGCTCATCAATACCCATAATTGCGCAGGAACTGTCTGGCCATAGAGTCGCCGTTGGTTGCCGCCTTACGCATGAACTCGAGTCCGGTTGCCTTGATTTTCATACCGCCTCGCCCCTCGTAGAGCATATATCCAAACAGGGCGTCTGCGACGGTATGGTGGCTGTCGACCACTCTATCGAGCAACTGGCGTGCCTGGTAGTCATCGGCGTTGGAGTGGTTTTGAAGCAACAGATGGGCGAGATTGCAGGAGGCCTGTGCAAAATCGGCCGACATGCAGCCTTCGCTTTCGACGCGCTCTTCCTCCAGAGCCACGTATCGCTCGTAATAATCGCGTGCCGCATCTTTGTTTACTCGCCCATAGTCGGGGTAATAATACATATTGCCAAGCCAGTAGAGGGGTTCGGCGTCGCCACCCTCTTCGCTCTCCTTCAAGAGCATAAAGGCTTGGTTGAAGTCGCTTTCCACCACATCGCCATCAATGAGAAAACGGGCTTTGTAGTACATTCCCATCGGGAAGCCCTCGTCGGCAGCTTGGCTATAATATTCATACGCCTTGCGGCCATACCATTTTCTGCTGCGGTGTCTCGGAACGTGCTTCAAGTCATAGTCTTCATAGCAGGTATAGCAAGCATAGTACAGCTCAGCCAGTTTCATATAACTGTCGTCACAATAGGCATCAAAGTCATCGCCAATATCTATCAGGTAATCGTGGGCAAGGCGGAAATTGTGGTGGGGAGACTGAGCGTCGCTGCCGTCGCCATCCTTGTAGCATACCCAAGCGAGATAGAGCAGCAGGTCTTCATGACAAGAGGATGGCTGGGCGCCGCCGTCAATCTCCTGGAAATAGCCGTCCAGCAGTTCTCGTGCCAGTTCATAGTCCTCGTCGTTGACAAGATCATGTGCCATAGCCTCAACATCATACTCTTCAGAAGAGAAGTCTTCATCTATGCAGGTCGGCATATTGTCCAGCATAAACTGCACCTTGTCTTCACGCTCCACTTCGGGATAGAGTTCATAGAGTTTGTCCTTGGCTCTTGGTTCGCCCGTCTCATCGGCTTGGAGGAGCCATGCCTGGGCACTGGCATCGTCGTGCTTGCATCCCTTGCCTTCGGCGTAACGGATGCCTACAGTAAACATGCACTTGGCGTTGCCCTGCTCAGCCCCACGGAGATAAGAGGCAAAGGCTTCGGAATAGAGTTTCTGCTCATCCAGAGCGACTCCACGACCATACCAGGCCGCAACAAGGCCATGAGAGGCTGCAGCATCAAACCACAAGACCGCCTTCTTGGCATCGTGCTCACAGTTGTCTACGCCTTTCAGGTAAGCCCATGCACGCTTGTTCATCTCCTCGGCGGTCATGCCAGCCGACAGCTCGCGAAATTCATCCTCGGGAAAATACTGAGCCATGCGCTTCTTGGCGCGCTCGTCTCCCGCATCGTGGGCCATACGCAGATAGCGACGCGCACCGGCATCGTCCTTGGGGGCGCCCAATCCTTTGTGCAGATTGGTGGCAATATTCAACATGGCTGTGGTGCAACCCTGGCTGGCACTCAGGATATAGCAATCGTTGGCAGACGCATAGTCACCTTGCTTCTCGAAACACCAGCCAAGATTACTGCGTGCCGCAGCATCGCCACGCTCGGCGGCAGCACGCAGGCATCGCATGGCGAGCGCAAGGTTCTGCTGAAATCCCTCTCTGCCACACAGCCAGTTGTAGCCACGTTGGGCCATACGGGCGGTGGTGAAGCCTTGCCACTCGTCATCCCTAATGGGGCCGAACCACTCGTCCAGTCTTATCTTTGCCCCCTCATGTCCACGGTCGGCATACACTTTGGTCAATCGGTAACAGCGGTCGAGCAGCAGTGGATTGGTCTTGACTTCGTCATACAACAGGGAGGCCAAGGCGTAGGCTGCGTCGGGATTGCCGTGTTCGGTAGAATTCTCCAGCCAGTGGCGCGACTCAGCCTTGTCCTCAGCACATCCATGGCCAGTATCAAGGAAGAGTGCGTAACGGTACATGCTTTGCGAATTGCCCTTCTCGGCACCATGGCGGGCCAGTTCGCAACAACGCATCTCATTGCCGGATGCGTCGTTGTAATGGATATAACAAGCCAAAAGGCCGTAGAAATCACCCACATCAGGGTATTTGCTCCACGCCTTTTCATACAATCTCACGGCATCGTCATAGTTCCCAGCCTTATACAGCTGTTCGGCTTCGTCATAGACCCTCTTGGCTTCCATGCCAACATCCTCGGTACCGCGTTTCAAAAAGTCTAATAGCCCCATAGTAATAGTATATCTAATATCATTTGCACTATATATATTATAATAGGTGTCGGCCAAACGAGCGACCGTCAGCAGACTAATACACCAAATGCAAATGTAGGGATTTATCTCGGCATAACAAGCGTTCAGCCCCATCTTTTTTTACGAAATAATGTCTACCACAGGGAATTTGTAGAGAGAGAAGGCTCCGTAGTAACACCTTCATGGTTCTATAACCAAGCCAAGTACCCTGTTACTATAAAAAGTCCTACAACTGTTTATACCTTTTGCGTAAAAAAGTTAATGTCAAAGGCTACAGACAAAGTCCTTTACCTTTGCTTGTTATTCTTCCTTGGTCATACCTCAATTCTTAATCATTGAATCAAGTACATCGCCATACTCTTCAAAGGCTATATCAGTTATATTTAGCATAAATCATCACAGGTCTTTGCTTTGAAGCGCCTTGATATATCTCCATCACTTTAGTCACGCAATCCCTCGATACCGTGAAGCAACCCAGGCTCTCTGAACCTAATGGAATATACTCCCTTTCACCAGAAAATCTCGTCACCTTTCCCGCCGAATGAATCAAGATACCACGAGTCTCAGCTAAATAGTTCGTCTTGTCAAGTCCTCTAAGGCGGATGCAATTCTTAAACTTACGCCCCTTTCCTACCATCACATACCGCCCAAGGCTGGAGCAGCCACTACCAAACTCATTGCTGAACTTAGGCTTGGCATCTGTATTTCCTTTGCCACTGCCATGCATACAATAGCTACTCATCAAGCGCTTGCCATTCTGCAAGTCATATATGAAGAACCGCTTCTTGCCCGAAGGTATGGAGAAATCGACCAAGATATAATAATCCGTGCTATACCCTCGTCTATCGCAATAGTCCCTTACTTGCGACAAATTCTCGCAATCCACCTTGCCATACCATTCCTTGGCATCGATGTAATTCTTATACAATGGTTTCGTATATCTTTGATATATTGGAGGGACGAAAGGAATGCAAGCCATCAACAGTAAGACCACTAACAATACGATATATTTCTTATTCATTGTCTTCATTCAATTTAATTTTTTGTTTAGTGATAGCAAATAATATCCAGCTGATAAGAGCGCTGGCCAAGATTGGCGCACAATAGACTATGAAGTTCTTTGCAAAATATCCTATACCGATAAAGTTGGATAAGTTTTGGGGGTCTTTTATCAATATCTCTGCACACTCTTCCGCAGATATACCAATAAATCGTCCCCATACTAAAGCTGTTGCCAAGGCATTCATTATCAGCCACGTGAGACAGGCGTAGTATTGGCGTCTGTATTTTGTTTTCTTGAACAACGGTGACCGCTCTTTAAGTTCACCCATCCCCTTCCAGGACCTTACGAAAGCAGGCAGGGCAAAGATTACAGGAAGCAGCCATACCAAAAAAACGAACAATAGTATAAACGCTGCATTATACGATATGCCGAGCATAACCGCCAAATCGGCATTGACGGCACACAACAAGACATACAGATAATACGAGTATGAGATGGGAATAGCGGGCGTCACGTCCATATGAACACCGTAACGTATTGCCTCAACGACCACTAAGATTAATATCGCGTAAATCACCAATGCTTTTTTCTTCAAAGAAGGATATAAAGCAAGGCAAATAATTGTGACACATAGTATCACGATGCTACCCCACATGGTGTAACCCGCATGCGATGGGGCAAGAAAGATATTTCCTTCGTTTTCCACCACCATGTGGTAGGCCGGCATTTCCACTCCATCTATTCCTGCATTAAAAAGCCCATAAAGAAACATTACAACAAGACCAATGGCTATCGGAGCCAGCACATAATTGCGCCGCCATATCAGAATGACACTTGCCACAACGGACATTACGCCACATATAGCCATTTGGATTGGAAACGACCAATGAAGTAATAATGCAAATAGTATAAAAACGATTCCCCAAAAGATTATTCCCCCAAAAGGCAAGAAAAGCAAGAAAATACTCGACTCCAGAGAAGATATCCAATCCTGCACCTTCCTAATAGAGTCATTGCCATCAACATCAGCATAATAATCGGTATTCTTTTCAAGATATTCCCTTATCATGCGACGTTTTAACATGTCCTTCTTCAGCCAATTGCCATTATTATTCTCCAATTCGGGCGCAATAGCCTCTTCCGCCTGTTGCTTCAACTGATTGCGATGCTCTTCTATTTTGCCAAGCATCTTATGTCGTTTCACATACAACATCGCATAACAAACAGCACTAATGCCAACAGCACCTACCAACCATCTCCAATCGATGTAATCGGAGCCTCTAAAGCAACACACCCAGACTATGAGTACAAAGCAAGCCCAGGGCAAGACTATTCTAATAATTTTCTGCATATTGCTCATTGCTTTTATTATAGTTATTATCTGGTTGCAAAGATAGCCTTTTGTTTTGTAATGGTAATGAGCACGAAGGTATGCTTGTATGAAATGGTGATGTTAGTGTATAAAACGACATAAACGAGTGTCCCACAACATAAGGCGGAATTCTGTTTACAATCAAAAACATAAAAGAAGCCTGCCCGCTCAGAGCATAAAAAAAGAGTTCAACGATGTTGCTCATTGAACTCTTTGCGGAGAGAGAGGGATTTTATACCACTCTACCATCTTCTGTAACTCGTTGATATTCAAGTGCCGTCTTTAGGCATTTTCGCTTATTTTGCACGAAAAATGGCGCAGAACTGGCGCAAGACAAAACGTCTTAAAACACTGTGTATGAATGACTTTTGTTACACAATTTAACTATTTTAAGAAATCTATCGACTCTATTTACTACTCCACCCCTCAAATCTTTGAGGAGATTATGGCATTACGACACTCGCTTCTTACTTTTAAACAAGTCGGTTGCCATTGTTTTCTGTTTATCATCTCATAGCCTTTGTATTATGTTTATGAATTGCCCTTATGAAAGGGGGATAATACTACACCATGACCACTATCTTACCTTTATTATTCAAATGCCTATAAGTCAAATATGACTCTGAAAGTTGTATCTTCATGTAGCAATATTGATTTTCAAGATGTTACATAACTTTTATAGGCATTGAAATATGTAGCCTACTTGTAGCGTCTTGTAGCACGATGTAGCGTTATATCCTATTATTGGTACAAAGTTAGTATAAAACAATTAGAATAAAGATAAACTTCTCGTGTTTAACACTAACTCTGCACCAAAATACTGATGTTAGAGGCTACAAACAAAGTCCTTTACCTTTGCTTGGTATTCTTCCTTGGTCATACCTCCAGTCTCTATCATTGAGTCAAGTATATCGCCAAGCTCATCAAAAGCAATATCATGATGATATTCTTTTGTTGTTCCATCCTTTTCTCCATAGATACGGTAGTAATCAGAGCCTTCATCCAAAGCAATATATACCTTGCCCTGAAATTGGAAACCATTCACTTGCATGACAAGAGCCGCCATAGTGAAGTCTTCGCCATTGACATTCTTGACAATTTGGGTAGCATACATCTTTGAGATGCCTCAACTATTGATAATGTCTATCGGGGTTGTATGAAGGAAAAACTGCTTTGTAAGAGTTAAAAATGTTACCATTGACTCATTTTCTTGCCTTGAAATTTGCGTGTACAAAAGAATAAGGCTAACTTTGTAATCGTTAATAATGTGTATTTACACAAAATAAACAAATAGAAATATGGAAATCCGTAGAGATAAATATCTGGATCTACTTATCCACAGTTGTGGGAATGGGTTGATAAAAGTGATAACAGGAATGCGCAGATGCGGCAAGTCATACCTGTTGTTCACCCTTTTCAAGAACTACCTCATAAAACAAGGAGTGAAAGAAGACCATATCATAGGGGTAAATTTGGAGAACCGACTGAATAAAAGTTTGAGAGACCCCGACGCATTACTTCAATACATAGATAGCCGTCTTTCATCAGACGGTCAATATTATGTTATGCTGGATGAAGTACAGATGGTCAGCGAGTTTGAGGATGTATTGAACTCATTCCTAAGCATAAGCAATGTGGATGTGTTTGTTACTGGCTCTAATGCAAAATTCCTGTCTAAGGATGTAATCACTGAGTTTCGTGGACGAGGAGATGAAATACACGTGCGTCCATTGACCTTCAGAGAAGTAGCAGATTTCCGTGATGACTATTCGCAAGATATGATTCGTGAATATATGCTCTATGGAGGATTGCCACAGGTCGTTTTAGAAAACGATGTCAACAAGAAGGTGAGTTATCTGGAACAGCAGATGGAGCATACTTATTTGCGTGACATAAAAGAGCGATATGAAGTTCGTCAAGATAGCGATTTGTCAGAATTAGTGGACATCATGGCATCATGTGTGGGTGGTCTGACCAATCCTCCAAAGATTGCAGACACTTTTAAAAGTGTAAAGCATAGTAGCATTTCGGTGGATACCATACGTCTCTACTTGGAATATATGGAGGATGCGTTCGTGTTGGAACGTGTTATTCGTTATGACATTAAAGGAAGAAAATACATAGATTCGCCGTTTAAGTATTACTTTGAGGATTTGGGACTGAGAAATGCCCGATTAGGATTTCGGCAAGTAGAACCAACGCATATGATGGAGAATATGCTCTACAACGAGCTTCGTGCTATTGGAATGAAGGTGGATGTAGGACAGGTATTTACCGAAGTGAAAATCGAGGATGGATCCCGTCAGCGCAAGACGCTGGAAATCGATTTCGTCTGCAACCGTGGCTATGAGCGAGTATACATCCAATCTGCCTATGCGATGGAAACAGAAGAAAAACGGGATCAAGAACTGGCCTCACTACGTAAACTTCGCGACGGATTTCGCAGAATCGTAATTGTAAATGGGATACAACCTACCTACATGAATGAAGAAGGCGTGTATATTATAAATCTTATGGATTTTTTGCGCGACCCGGAGAAATACATGGAGGAGAGAGTATAAACACCACAATATATATACGGAAGTGATAAAGTACCCAGATATTTTGGAACGAGCAAAGCTTCGCAATCAGATATTTCTTGATAAGCTAGATCATTAGTGTCCCGTTAAAATCGGGACCAGTTAAATATTAATCAAATAACCCCGGAAAGAGGGGACAACCGAGTTCTTTGACATTATTGAAATCAGTCCTTTCGAAGAGATCAACGAGTGGTGTCTTATCCATAAGAGAAATGCTTAGAATCTGAAGAACCTCATAAGTTGATCGCTTAAGTTGCAAATCATGTTGTACGATAGCAACAAGGCAATAGGCTATGATTGCCGATGAGATTTGGATTCTCACAGCATTCTCTGTAGTACCCCAAAACTTCTTGATCTTGAGGTGCTGCTTTAGCCATTTGAAGAACAGCTCTATCTGCCATCTGTTCTTGTAAAGGTTGGCGATTTCAGGAGCTGTTAGATGAAAAGCATTTGTCAGGAAGGCAAACTACCTACCTTGTTCTTCATCATAGAATTTGACGATTCTGAGTTTCTCCGGATACTTTCGGTATGAATTGTATTCTGTGAATTCAATCACAGCATCTGTCAATATATTCTTTGGCAACCTGCGCCTCCATTTACAGCATTTGTATTGCCGATTCTTCTTGGCTCGCACAACAAAGAACGATTCATGTAGATGTATTTTGAAAAGTTCCTTGAATGCATTGTATCCACGGTCAAACACATAGTAAGAACCTGATTCATAAGGAATTTCTTTCATTGCCCTTGAGTCGTAAACTGATGCTGTAGAGATGTGGAAGAAAGCTGGAACCTGAGATTCGAGGTCATATAGCACATGTACTTTTACTCCTCCCTTCTTCTTACGGAACTTTGCCCACCAGAAGACCGACAAACACAATGGAATGGTAGTTGAGTCGAAAGCATACACATCGCCTTGCAACTTGAAGATATCCGTCACACGTTTCTTTCTGGCTTGCTCCATCATATAGAAAGCAAAGTATTCAAAGATACGGTAGTCACGATTCTGATTGGCAGAAGCAAATGTCATTTTCGCAATAGGCTTACGTCCTAATCCAAGATGGTATTGCTTTGCTCTATGTGCTTAAAAAGCAACAATCAGATCTCGTAAACTCTCTCGATTACTCAGTTGGCAAAACATCATTGCAAGCAACTGATTCCAACACGTGAAATGCTTCACATAGCGGTTTCCATCATACTTGCGAACATAGTTGTTAAACTGAGTTCTGTTCAAAAAAGCGGTGAGTTGGGCAAAAACGTTTTTGTCTTGGAACATAACAGTCATTTGAATTTGACTGCAAAGTTACGAAATAAAGTCCGTTTCATTCCAAAATACCACCTATTAGACTGTATTTCAGTTAATTCAAAGAGCGATTAGTCCACTTTAACGGGACAGTAGTGACTAATGAATAATAAATATTACGATATGCAATACGAAGTTACGATAATGGATGTTAAGGATGCAGACGCTATAGTAGTCAACTACCATGATGGCTATCGGTGGTGGACTGCGGTGGTTGATGCTGGGAATGTTGGTGATGCAAATAAAGTCAAAGTCTATGTGAAGCATAAGGAGAACAATAAATATGTTATTGACTACGCTTTCTGCACTCATCCTGATAAAGATCACAAAGGTGGATTCTTTGATTTACTTACCGATTCACAGGTGGAAATCTGCAATTTTTTTATTCGCAGACCGGACATCCTTATGCGAAATGATATTAGAAGGTTGCAGTATAATGTCGGTGAATTGGAAAGAGCTGCTAAGGCTGTTTATAATCACCCTACTGATCCGACTCGAAATTTGATAGATGAGGCAATAAGGTACTCCCATTTAGTTGAACCAACTTTAGGGCTAGATGTCGTGGGTATGCCTTTGATGGTAATTGGCCCGAGATCGAGATTCTTCCAAGATGCATGCTATCAAATGGCTATAAACTTTGCCGAGTTAGAGGATGAGGCAGATGCAGAAAACTATGCAGAAGACGAATTGCCTACAGAGGAAGAAGCCCAAAGTGTGATGGATGAAGTAAAGGAGGATTCGCCTACTAATATGTCAAGTTTGATCTTACTTTTTCACCCTAATGGCCGAAACTTTTTGTTGGCTGGTGATGCATGCAGTGCTACATTGAAGGATGCCGTTGAAGATTATCCTCAAAATATTCCTGGTAGTACATTAAAAGTACCTCACCATGGAAGCAAGCATAATTTGACCACAGAAGTAATTAATATGCTAAAACCATCAAGTGCTGTTATTAGTGCCAAGGGTAGCAAAAAGCACCCAAATCGGGCTGTTGTGCATTTCCTTAGTAAACACTGTAATGTATATTCCACCTCAAAAAGTGGAACATTAACTTATCAAAGTGCACCAGTGAAACATCCTGCAATTGCATTAAGAAACAAACAATAATAGATTCAAAGATTATGAACTTCAAGTATTACGATGTGCTTAGTACATTGATTAGTGGTGTTGTCTTATTATTTGTCCTTTCAATAGTAATTGATTGGGATATAAACGACATCAATGTGACTGTATTGTTGTCTTTAGCATACGTGATGGGCTATATGCTAAATGCATTAAGTGCGTTATTAGAGCCTTTGTATTATTGGTTTATGGGAGACAAGCCTTCAGATAAACTATTAAAGGCACCCAAACCAAATTGTTGTAGCAAGACGCGAAATTATACAGGGTTTGGAAGTATTCGTTTTTATGAGTACAAGAAAGCAGTTAAGCTTTTGAAGCAAGAACTTGATGACGATAAAGCCTGCGAAGGAAAAATGTTTGGCAAAGCTATGTCTTACTCAAATTCGAATGAAAAGACTCGCGTACCAGATTTCAATGCACAATATGCCTTTTCTCGCGTTATGTTAACTCTTGCCATAGTATCAGCTAGTATTATCATGCCTAAGTTTTACGACTTATGGTGGGTTTGGCTAATTGCCCTAGCTGTAATCATCTTAATAGGACGACGCTGTAAAGAGAGAGGTTATTATTATGCAAGAGAGGTACTGATTGAATATTTAAAAACAAAGTGATTATGGAACCAATAAACAATAATATGTTAGACGGTATAAGAAACTATCTGTCAATGGAAAGTACCGGCGCTTTGATGGTGTCGGGCGAATGGGGTTGTGGTAAGACTTATCATATAGAGAAAGTGGTAATGCCTGCCTTGCAACAGGATGGATGGAATCCTGTGAAGGTGTCATTATTCGGTATTGAGTCGGTTAATGAAATGCCACTTCGAATAGCAGATAATTACAAACGGCCAGAGAACAACGAAGTTGACGGAACAAAAAAGGAGAAAAAGAAATCGTGGCTATCTAGTTTGGGAAAGGAGAAGGCTGGCAAGGCCTTAGCCAAAGGGGCACAATTCGCTTCTAAGATATCATGGCTAGGAAATTTTGTGGACGTGGAAACATTGGTCAATAACAATAGTGGCTTGCTTTATAAACTTATTCCCACAGAAAAAACCGTTATCATTCTTGATGATATAGAACGCGTGATAGATACAATTGACGTTCATACTCTTTTGGGAGCTATCAATGATCTGGTTGAACACCGAGGCTATAAGGTGGTAGTGATAGCCAACAACTCCTATATGCAGCAAAAGGACGAGGCAAAACTTGTGTTCAAAGAAAAGGTGATAGAGAAAACCTTGGTTTATGAGCCTGATGTAGTATCCATTTTTAAGGAATTATGTGGAAAGAACTGTATTTCACCTTTTACCGAGTTCATGACGGCTCAAAAGGCGGTGAAGGTGATTGACCCATGTTTTCCATCATATAAAGAAGACAAAGGCTTACGTGTTGAATTGCATAACATCCGAATATTGAAATTTGCTTTGGCTCATTTCTGCAAGATTTATGAGGTTTGCAATGTTTTTCTGAAAAATGAAAACAAAGATTTGGCTGACAGATTTCTCTTGTCGTTGTGGGCTAGCACAGTAGGCGTTTCGATTGAGTATAAAAAAGACCGTCTAACTTACAAAGACAGGTCGCAGTTTTCTCAATATGTTGAATTGTCGACAATTGATTGGGAGTTTGATGACGGTGGTCGGAAAGCGGACGGATTGCTGGATGAAATGCGAGAAGATGAGGCTGTTGAGAAACAGAAGGAAGAAAAACAACGCGAATATACAAACCGCCGTGTTACGTATATCTTTGAGAAGTTGGTAAAAGCCCATGATTTCCCTGTCATTGTTTCACCGCAGATGTTTGACTTTGTTACGGCGGGCATGTCTTTGGATAAGGACGCTCTGAAAGCGGTGTGGGAAGGATATAAGAGTCAGGAACAAAGGAATAGTACAAATCCCGCATACTCATTGTTGGAGAAATTAATGCATTCGCAGTGGAATATGAGTAATGAAGAAATGGTGGACGCTGTAATACAGTTGGCGCAGTATGTGGAAGAAGGAAAATTTTGTGATAATATGGCATACGTTAATTCCGCTACATATCTTCAGCATTTCTGTTCGCTTACCTCTTTATCTCAGAAGGATATGCAAACAAAAATTGTCAGTGGCATTGACAAGATGTATGCAAATGTTTCTTCTCTAAGTTTGCTCGATAAGATGAATTTGGATGTGTTAGAGAACGATATTCCAAAAGAAAGTCGTTGGGTCGTGGAATATGAGCGAAAAAAAATGGATGAAATAGCTGCTAAAAACCTTAATGATGATATTAAAGAGGCACGCCGTCAGTTTAACGAAGACCTACCTTCTTTAGCCAATAGACTGACTATTCAGTATGGTGACACAAAGACACCGGATTTCCTGAGTTATCCAATATTAAGTCATATTCCGATGGAGGATATAGTTAATAAAGTGAATATAATACAGCCTAAAGAAGTGATGGCTCTCTATCAAATTCTGAACGGACGTTTCTTACAACAGGTTCCATATCCCCAAGTATATGATGCGGAATTGCCGTTCGTGAGGAATCTAGAGCAGGCCTTGGCACAGAAACAAAAAAATAAAACAACCTATGCAGATATTCTGATTGAAGACTGTCTGAAGGGGGTGATTAAGAAAATAAAAAATAGGAAGCGATGGTGACAATAGCAGATTTCAAGAAGATTGTTGATGGCTTGCTTAAGCCCGTGACCACAAAGATTGGGAATGTAGATGCGCGTATCAAAGCACTACTTCCATCAGACAGTGATGAAATATTTTTGTATAGGGATTTTCAGAGGTTGGGTAAAGGCTTGCAGAGAGAGCAGCTACTAGATGGTGTGGATAACCAACGCTATATAGATGTAGTGGAGATTATTCATAATCATCTTGGCTGGAATCAAAGTGCCATAAAGACTTTTAGTGATACTTGTTGGCAAGACGTGATAGCGGCCTGTAGTGAAGAAATGCCTTTGCCACAAACAGATTGGCTGAAAGAATATGATAAGGAGCATAGACGTGCAGCGGCTGCAAAGACGTTGCGGAAATTTGGGCTCAAGATAAAGATAGAGGATTGTGACTATGTGACAGAGAATGACGATATAGTCTATGATGCTTTGATCAACTGGATTCGCGAGGCAGGTGGAAGAAGATTCTTGAACATGCTGTTGTCGCAAATGGAATATTTGGAACCAGAAGGAAGATTCTTGACCGATATGAATGGCAATATGCCTAATCCAAAGGATGTGACAATAGTAAAACCATACAATTATCTTGTAAACTTAGCTTTGGCAAATATCAATGCAGACGGAGGTAGCTATAGCGAGGCAGCAAAGGCTTTTGGAAAAGCTATAAAACTAGCGACTAATTACTGTTTCCTTAAATACCCTGTACAGAACTTCGGAAATGTATGGGAAGATTTATTCCACAGAGACAGAGACACGGTGGAGTTTTTCAGGGATTTGGTGTATAAGGAGAGCATCTTTGGACTGACGCAACATTCTGTTTGGTTTACCAGAATGTTCTGTGAACGTGTGCTTATGTATATGCACGATACAGGAAGGGTGTTGGGAAACGGATACACATTTGATGAATATGAGCGATTGATGAACTATGTCCTTTCTGTTGCGGATGCATTGAAATGTGTGGAGCTAAGAAAAGACAAATTGAATGAACTGGAAATCAAGACTATTGACCAATTGTTAGATGATGTCGCGACAGGTGATGACGTATTGAATAATGGTTTCAGAACGCCATTGGATGAAGAAAAAGAGAACGCCGCCAACAAGCCGCTGATAAAAACTAATGGTAAGATATACGCCATGCCAGCTACAATAGGTTCATGGGGATGGTTTGAGACTTTATTGACAGTTGTTCGCAATCAGGAGAAAGACGATAAACAGAAGGACATAGATAAGGAAGTTGGTAAGTTGATAGAGTATTATATCAACGAGAAACTTGACGAAAAAGGCATTACTCATTGTTGTGGTGATTATATTCCTCCGGCAGAGGGTGAAGCTGATCTTGTGGTTGAGTCCACAAAAGGTATCATGCTGTTTGAGATGAAGAAGAAAAGCCTGACCAGAAAGGCAAAGTCTGGAGATACTTTCAAAATAATGGCAGATTTGTTGGGGAGTCTCATTGATTCGCAAGCTCAGTGTTTCAGAACATCACACATTTTGATTAAGGATGGGCATGTGGATTTGGATGACGGAAAGGGTAATATGACAAGAGTAGAGAAACAGAACAGAACTGCTGAATGTATCTCGGTATGCCTTGGTGCATTTGGACCACTACAAGACAGGATGCTTATCAAGTGCATCATGGATGAAATGTGTAATAAATCGATGACGGCAGAGTATGATGGTACAGATAAACAAACCATTAAGGATGTGAAGAAATTTAATAAGGATTTGCAGAAGTGGTTGACATACTTGAATGAGGAGAGAGTCAATGGTGACTCCAAAACGAATCCTTTCTTCAATAGTTGGTTCTTAGATTTTGAACAATTAATGCTAATTGTGAAGGAATCAAATTCAAACGACGAACTGCTGGCTCGACTGCTAGAGACAAAGTACGTAACCACGGGGTCATATAATTTCTATAGAGAGCGCAGAATGGTAAGGATGATGAATGGTAATAAAGGTTAACGTTATGGAGAAGATGGAATTACAGAAGCAGGTATTGTTGTCTTATAGCGTAGTCTATCCAGACCGACACGATAAGATAGAAGACTTGTTGGCTAATGTCCCATCAAACACTGCCATAGAACTTATTTCATATAATCTCTCAAAGAAGGTGAATCAGTTTATTGGTGAGCATGATTTCGACATTTGGGCACCATGGATAATGAAAACGCGAAATGATGTAAAGAATCCTGTTGGTCAGTATGCTCAACAATATAACCTTGGGAACTATGCCCTTATAGATAAATATGCTATGCTTCTGCTTATTAGCAGACTTTTGACTTGTTATAATGGGAGAAATGAAGAATTGACAGAGGATGACTTGTCGAACCTGTTCTTGGCATATATGCTCTGTTGCGATGAGCGTCTGGCAATGAATGAGAAGCTGCCTAACAACAATATGAAGGCAGAAGAGTTTGTAGAGTCTTATATGCCAGATTGCTTGAAGAGTAATAATATTGAAGCACCAAGAGATTATAGGCTGTTGATGATAAAGTGCTATATGCTCTTGATAGAATTCCCAAAGTTTAACACTCGGGTTGCACAATATGTTGATGAATTCTGCAAAGAAAGGGATATACCCAGTGCCAAGTATTATTTAGATGAGATCTTCCTGACTTTTCTGGAAATGGGGAAAGAGGATTTCTCCAATTGCAGAATGGCTATTGGTGAGAATCAGAAGGATGCTAGTCGATTCTATGATTCGTTAACATTAAATCCATCGCATTATCAACATGATATGGATTTTCTGATGATGAAGGAAAAGCCTCTGATTAAGACAGGGCCCAATATCTACAACTTCATGTTTATGAAGATGTTTCTGGATAAAGCATATACCGGACTTCTTTTTGATATGAAGGACGCTTTAGTTAAGAGGGGAGTGTTGGATTCCACAATGGGTTATGCTAATCTTCGGTCGTTTTTAGGTGAGGAGTTCTCGGAACGGTTCCTCTTTTATTCCTTGATGAAAAAATGTTTTGGTTTGAATTATGTGAATTATAGTGGAGAAGAACTGGAAAAGGCTCTGGGAAAGGGAATGCCAGACTATTATCTGAGACGTCGAAATAAGATATTCGTATTTGAATGTAAGGATGTTCAGATGGCTGCAAAAAAGAAATTAAGCGGTGATTATGAGACGATAAAAAAAGCAATTTTTGAGAAGTATGTCGCAAATTCCAAGGGGCATGCGAAAGGGATTGGGCAGTTGGCAAATGTGATTGTCGAAAAGTTACCAAGTATATTGAGAGAAGTTGATAAGTCAGCTCCTAATAGTGTGATATTTGTCTATCCCGTAATAGTATACTTCGATGATTGTTTTGATGTGGAAGGCCCGAACTATTTGCTAAATAAAGAGTTTCAACGAATCATTAGTGAAAAGAATGTTACAGCAGATTACGAAGTGAAGGATGTAGTGATGGTGAATATTGAGCAGTTGATGAGACTAGAAAATTTCTTTGCTGCTGAAAAGTTGGATTTGGCTTATCTAATAAATAGCTATATTGAGTATAAGGAAGAGTTTGAGTTAAATCAAGTGTTTCCTTTCAATAAATACATATTTCAAGAAGCGAGAAAGGTTGGGTATGAGTTGAAAAAGACACGTTGGTTTGATGAAGTCTTTGAGAATTTGAAGATAATGGATAGGAAAGGGCTGTGATGAGTGGGCTCGCACAGAGAAGGAATATGGTCCACCACTCTTTTTTACAATTGAAGCTGTGCTTGTGACTATTCAAATAGAAAACACCCAACCTTACATTTTTTGGTGTAATAAAGGGTATAATTCACGTAACTCGTTGATTTACACCCTTGTTTGCGGAGAGAGATGGATTTTATACCACTCTACCATCTTCTGTAACTCGTTGATATTCAAGTGCCGTCTTTAAGCATTTTCGCTTATTTTGCACGAAAAATGGCGCAGAACTGGCGCAAGACCTTACCTTGAAATTGGAAGCCTTTCACCTGCATAACAAGAGCCGCCATTGTGAAGTTTTATTAGTTTGGTTTTATCTTTCCCGTTTCGTCTATTCCCCAAGATGTTTTTGCCGAATCGGCTCAAAAACCCGTTAAACATACACAAAATCGACTCAAACAAACCCAATTATTGATAAAAAATGAGTAAATTTGAGCCGATTAATAAATAAAGAGATACTTGTACATTGGTGAATGGAAAAGATAATGTTTTTGAGAAAGCACTCTTGACATTAGTGCTATTATCGTATATTCAAGCCTTTGTAGATGGCAACAAGCGGACTGCAAGAATCACAAGCAATGCTATCTTAATAGCAAATGGCTATTGCCCGATTTCTTTCCGAACCGTTGACTCCATCGACTATAAGAAGGCTATGCTCATGTTTTATGAACAGAATAACATTGCTGCTTTCAAGAAAATCTTTATAGAGCAGTTCTTGTTTGCTGTGAAGACGTATTTTTAGAGAAAATACCCGTTGGCGGAATGAGTCATAAAGTAAATCGTTTAATAATGGTTTGAAATAGTCATCGTAACTTTGCACTCGGAATAAGAACAACTTTGTAGTCGTTAATAATGTGTATTTACACAAAATAGACTAATAAGGATATATGGTAATCCGTAGAGTTCTTGGTTAGAAATAAAAGAACAGAATGAAATCACTGCAAAAATAGTTATATTGTGCGACTATTTTTGCAGTAATTCTTACAGCATCGTACCACCCATCTGTTTGTTATATGACGCTATGGCGTCATAAGCATTCAAACGCCCACCCATGCGGTACATCACACCTTTGCACATCGCTGTCAGTCATCCAGAGTCCCTGTATTTCTTTTACAGTTGGACTAAATAGCCTTTCTTCTTTAGCCAGTCAGCAAACAACAATCCTGTCGGTGCGGTATTGGCAAGCAGTTGGTTTATTTTTGTTCCGTATAATATACTCATAGTTTATTGCAAAGCTAAATATCTAACTGTAAAGATAGATGTTTTTATTCTTCCTTACAAGAAATGAGTTATAAAAATCGACTTGGAACAAACTTTCAGGCTTTGTTTCATCTACATTATATGAGGTAAATAGATGTGGTGTTTCATTTAACAATAATTTCTCACCCTTCCAATAAATATATGGTATTC
>NZ_NPJM01000051.1:0-49826 GCF_002251455.1 Prevotella sp. P4-51 | reverse complement strand
ACCCCACCCCCACTTTGTCAACTACTCATCAACTTATATCATGAACCGTAGAATCATTACTACCCTCTGCCTGATGGCGGTAACCATAGGCATGATGGCATCCAACGATGTCAAGACGGCGCAGAATCTGGCGCGACGTATACTGGGCAACAAGGCCCAGACAGTGGTCTTCAAAAAGATTGACTCCACAAAAGACGTATTCACCCTGGAGAGCAACCAGGGCAAGGTGGTCATCAGCGCCAACAACGCCAACAGCATGGCTATGGGCCTGAACCACTATCTCAAGAACTATTGTCACACCGCCATCTCCTGGTACAAAGACGACCCTATCGAACTGCCGGAGACTATGCCTGCTGTCAAAGAGAAGGTAAGAATAGAGTCGCGGCTTCCCATGCGTTTCTTCCTCAACTACTGCACCTACGGCTACTCGCTGCCTTGGTGGACATGGCGCGAGTGGGAACACTTCATCGACTGGATGGCACTCAACGGTGTCAACATGCCTCTGGCCATCACCGGTCAGGAATCGACTTGGTATAACGTGTGGAAGAAGTTCGGGCTCAACGATGAAGAGATTCGCTCCTTCTTCTCCGGCCCCGCCTATCTGGGCTGGCACCGCATGTGCAACTTCGACGCCTTCATGGGACCTCTGCCCCGCGACTGGATGGACCGTCAGCAGACGCTGCAGAAGCAGATACTGAAGCGCCAACGCGAACTGAACATGACTCCCGTGCTGTCGGGATTTGCCGGACACGTGCCCGCAAAATTCGTAGAGAAACACAAAGGTCTCAAATATACCGACGTGTCGTACTGGGGCTCATTCAAAGACCCCGAGCGCTACCGATGCCGTTTCCTCTTTGCCACCGACCCCATGTTTGCCAATATACAGCGCGCCTTCATCGAAGAGCAGACTCGCATGTATGGCACCGACCACATGTACTGCATAGACCCCTTCAACGAGGTAGACCCGCCCACGTTCAACTGTGACTCGCTGGCCATGCTCTCACGCGGTATATACGAGTCGCTGGCTGCTGCAGACAAGGATGCACACTGGCTGCAGATGAGCTGGACATACAAATACATGCCAGGATGGAACAGCGAACGCATGAAGGCTCTCTTCAGAGGTGTGCCACAGGGTCGCCTGATTATGCTCGACTACTGGTGTGAGAATGTACAGATGTGGAAAACCACTGAGTCGTTCTACGGCCAGCCCTTCATCTGGTGCTATCTCAACAACTTTGGCGGACGCAACCGTCTGGTGGCTCCCTCGGACCGCATATACAACTATATAGACAATACATACGAGAAGGCAGGTTCCAACTTCAGCGGTGTGGGTGCTACACTCGAAGCCCTCGATGTCAACCAGTTTGCCTTCAGCATGCTCTTTGACAAGGCGTGGAATATGCCTGGCTCGCTCAACGAATGGCGCAACTCGCTGGCTGACCAGCGCATGGGCCGCATAGACGAAAAGGCACGCAAGGTGTATCGTGACTACTGCGAACGGGTGCTCGACGTACCACGCACATACAACTACACCTTTGTGGAGTCGCGTCCGGGAATGAAAAAGAAAGATAAATGTACGCCCACGCGCGAGGCACAGAACGAAATATGGAAGGAGATGGTGAACCTCAATTCAGACCGCGACGGATACAAGATGGACGTGGTGAACATCGGCCGCCAGTGTCTGGAGGAACACTTCTACGTGCTCTGGCGCAAGTTTGTCGTGGCTTACGACTGCTACGACCTCAAGGAGATGAAGCGCCTGGGAAGTGAGATGAAAGAGGTGCTGGCCGACGAGGCTGCCCTGACCGCCTGCCACCCCGTGTTCTCCATGAAGCGATGGATAGAACAGGCTCGCAGCTGGGGCAACTCTGCCGAGGAGAAAGACTACTATGAGCGCAACGCCCGCCGCATCGTCACCGTGTGGAACAACAATCTGGCAGGACTCAACGACTATGCCGGCCGCCCATGGGACGGACTGCTCAAGAGTTTCTATCTGCCACGCTGGAGCATGTTCGTAGACCGCGCCATCGACTGCCGTGAACGGGGCATCGAGTATGATGAAGACAGCTTTGTCAAAGAGTGCTACGAGTTTGAAGAGAAGTTCTGCGAACTGGAAGTACCCATCGAATATCCCCAAAAGCAAGACCCAGTACAGCTGTCACGACAGTTGCTGAAGAAATACTTTGAATAGACGCCGGGCTGTTCATACCGAGCAGAACGCCCGAAGCCAACAAATCGCATATTCGCATACAGGAAAGCACTGTATACAAATATGCGATTGTGCGTTACGCCGCAACGGGGAGAGCCACATTAGGAGAAAACGGTAATAATTGGCGTAATATAGGTAACAATGCCAATTCAGTTTCTATATACCTTTGCATTGTAAATCGCAACATAATAAAACTATCGATTATGAAACGAGTATTGGAGTATACATCAATGATGGTTTCGGCACTCATGGTTTCTGCTGCATGTTACGGAAGTGTGAGATCATCGCAACAAAAAGAACAAGCCTCTATGGAGAGCAAAGGAAAAATACTGATTGTATTCTTCTCGCATGCCGGGGAGAACTACGGAGTGGGCAATGTGAAGGTGGGCAACACCAAACTTGTGGCCGACCAGATACAGAAACTCACGGGCGGTGACGAGTTTGAGATTGTCGCGGAGAAAAGCTACGACATGCCATATAATGCCCTCACCAAACTGGTAAAAAGAGAGGCAGAGAACAACGAGAAGCCAGACTTCAAGGGCGAGGTGAATGACATGGACCAATATGAAACCATCTTTATTGGCGGACCAGTATGGTGGGGCACCTATCCACAAGTAATGTTTACCTTCTTCGACAAATACGATTTGAACGGCAAGACCATTATCCCCTTTACCACCCATGAAGGAAGCGGGCTTGGCAATGTGGTAAACGACCTAAAGAAGCTGTACCCCAACGCCACCTTCAAAGAGGCAATGAGCATCTACGGTCATGAGACCCGCAATAATCTCTCGAAAGTAGACAAATGGTTGAAACGACTTAACTATTGACAATTATGAAAAGACTCGTAATATTTATTTTATTAACAATGATAACACTCTACATTATGGCACAAAAGAAAATAGAACAGACCGCAGGACGCATGCAATTAGGAGTGTTTGCTCCAGAGTTCGCCCACCTCAACGATGACATACTCTTCGGAGAAGTATGGAGCCGCAATGACCTACTCTCCCTCCGCGACCGAAGTATGGTAACCATTACAGCACTTATCAGCCAAGGCATCACAGACAGTTCGTTGAAATACCATCTACAAACTGCCAAGAACAACGGCATCACACGTACAGAAGTAGCCGAGATAATCACACATATCGCTTTCTATGCCGGTTGGCCCAAGGCTTGGGCTGCCTTCAATCTTGCCAAAGAGGTGTGGAACGAAGATGTGACCGGCGATGACGCCAAGGCCGCTTTCCAACGTGAGATGATATTTCCCATCGGCGAGCCTAACACAGCCTACGCTGCTTACTTCAAAGGTAATAGTTATCTTGCCCGTATCTCCACGAGTCAGATACCTTTTGCCAATGTAACCTTTGAGCCTGGATGCCGCAACAACTGGCATATACACCATGCCACAACAGGCGGCGGCCAGATGCTGGTAGGTGTGGGTGGCCGTGGGTGGTATCAGGAAGAAGGCAAGCCGGCACAGCAGATAATGCCAGGTACTGTTATCCACATTCCTGCCAACGTGAAACACTGGCATGGTGCTGCCAAAGACAGCTGGTTTGCCCACCTCGCCTTCGAGGTTCCTGGCGAAAACGCCTCTAACGAATGGCTGGAACCTGTATGCGAAGATGAATACAAAAAACTGCAATAATGTTCCACCCTATAATAGGCAATTGCGACAGATGTAGAACAGGTAACTGCCACTAACGCCTGAGACTGCAACGTACCGTGTGACAAGAATACAACGGAAATGGATTAAAAAAGCGCAGCCCCTGCCGGGTCTGCGCTTTTCTATAATGCGTACTGATACAAATTAAAGCACGATGGCACTCTCGAGCGCCAGGGTCATCATCTTGGTAAACGAATTCTGACGGTCTTCGGCTGACAACTCGGTGTGGTCGACAAAAGAGTCGCTGATGGTAAGCAGGCAGGCTGCGCGCTTGCCTGTCATATTGGCATTGTGGAAGAGGGCAAAGCTCTCCATCTCTACGCAGTCGCTGCCATTCTGCTTGATGATATCCTGCCATGTACCCTGTGAGGCATCACGATAGAAGACATCGCTGGAATGAACTATGCTGGGCTTGCACTCAATACCTATCTCCTTGGCCTTGGCCTTGATGACGTCATTGAGTTCCTGGCTTGGCTTGATGGCGTTGTCCTTGCAGCCACCCTGTACAAGAGCGTAGGAAGACTCGCTCACGGCTACCTCGGCAAGAGTGACATCCATCACCTTGAGCCAGTCGCGATAGCTACCAGCCGAACCGATGCGGATAATGTTCTCTACACCATAGAACTTGTAGAGCTCCATAGAGTAAATGCCAATGCTGGGCATACCCATGCCACTGGTCATAACTGAAACTGGTACGCCCTTGTACAGACCGGTATAGCCGAGGGCATTACGAACCGATGTTACCAACTTGACATCCTCGAGGAATGTCTCTGCTATAAACTTTGCGCGAAGCGGGTCGCCAGGCATAAGCACTGTCTTGGCGAAATCGCCCTTTGCGGCTGAAATGTGCGGTGTTGCCATTTGTTCTATTTTAATAAAGTGTTTAGGTTACAAAATTAGGCATAATCAGTCGGATGCGCAAGGAAAAGGGCAAAATTATTTTATTTTGCTGCATTGAAGGGGCAATGAAGAAAAGGTTAATCGCGGTCAAGATAATCTGTCGGCATGATTTCTCCTTGCAACAGCATGTCATCAGGAATGATTCCCTCGGGGATGTCCGTAATCTTTCCATCCCGTCCACGCGGCATGGGACCGGCGAGACCTTCCAACTCGTGGTATTCCTCATCAGGCTCTATGGTAGTAATGATGCTGCAGATATCTATTTTCTCCGCAACTTCGGTGATTCCACGCTCGTCGAGCTGTCGCTGAAGATTGGCAAGCTCGGCATCACACACGGGGCAAGTGCCGGGACAGTCGCCGACATGATGGCACTCTGCTGGCGTGTAATCCAACCCATATTCGATAGCCAGCTGCTGGCGTATGCTCCTCAGGAGGTCGCATTTCTGTCTGCCTGTAGTCATATATATAATAAGGTATATAGGGAATCAGTCTTTCTTGAGTTTCTTCAACCGTCGCTTCGCTTCGGGAATATCGGGACAGAGCTCAAGGGCTTTCTCGAAGTTTCGGATGGCGGCCTCGGTGAAATGCTCCTTCTCGCACTCGCGGCCCATGACGACATACTCGACAGCCAGTTTCTTGAGAAATTTCTCCTTCTTCTTGATTTCTTCCTTCAAACGGGCTATCTCCTGGTCCTTCTGGTTAATGACATTGAGCTTGCGACGGATGTAACGCTTGGCAACAGGGCGTTCGATATCGTAACGGCTATGGATAGCGAGGAAGAAGTTGTCCAGCGCTGCCTGCATGTCGCCTGCATCAAAGGCCTTGACGGCATCATAATACTGCTTGTCGGCCTTGCCCTGTTCGAGAGCGGCATGAATAAGCTGCTGGTTGTTATAGTTCTTGGCGAAACGGGAAACTTCGGCTTTGACGAAGACATCTTCACGCCGGATGGGGCTCTTGAGGCTGATGCCTTCGAGCGAACGGCAGCGCGAAAGGGCAACATAGGTCTGACCGCCGGCAAAAACTCCGCCGCTGAAATCGATTTTGACATTGCGGAAGGTAAGGCCCTGGCTCTTGTGGACGGTAATGGCCCACGCCAAACGCAGAGGGAACTGGCAGAAAGTGCCAAGAACAGACTCTTCAATCTTCTGTTCCTTCTCGTTGAAGGTATACTTGATATTGCTCCAGATTTCCTGCTCAACATCAAACTCCACTCCATCCTCGGTACGGACATAGATGATGGCGTCCTTACTATCCTCAACATCGAGCGAGAAACCCGTGACAGTGCCCAGAGTGCCATTGACCCACCGTTTCTCCTTGTCGTTGCGCACAAAGAGTACCTGGGCGCCCACCTTGAGTTCGAGTTTGAGTGGAGAGGGCAAGTTGTTCTCGGGGAAATCGCCTTCGATGGTTCCATCAAAGATGGTAGCATCGCCATCAAGCTCAGCCAAGCGCGTACTGTTGATGTAATCGACGGTATCGCGACGGGTGGACAGCGTAATGGAGAGCGAAGAGTCGGAGGTGTCAATGTCGGCACCCACCTGGCGATTGAGCATCTCGAGGTCGGCAGTGGTGACATGCGACGAACGGATGTGGTCCAACAGGTTGATAAAGGTAGGATTGTTCTGGCGATACACCTTGGTCAGTTCGATGCTTACCAACTGGAGGGAGGCAAAGACCTTGGCATCGAAGAAGAACTGGGAATGATAGAAAGGCGCAAGCAACTGACGGTCTTCCTCACGAACGACAGGCTCAAGCTGATAGATATCACCGACAAGGAGGAGCTGCTTGCCGCCAAACGGCTCACGCATATTGCGGTTGTAGACGCGCAGCACCTTGTCAATAAAGTCGATGATATCGGCGCGCACCATGCTAATCTCGTCGATGATAATCAGTTCAACCTCGCGTAGCAACTTGCATTTCTCGCTGGTATAGCGCAGTGTCTTACGCATATTGCGCACGCTGTAGCGGGTATCATTGGGCAGCAGGGGATGGAAGGGGAGCTTGAAAAAACTGTGAAGCGTGGAGCCACCGGCATTGATGGCGGCTATACCAGTAGGCGCGAGGATGACATGTTTCTTCTTGGTGGTCTCGGAGATGTAGCGGAGAAACGTAGATTTACCCGTGCCTGCCTTTCCGGTAAGGAAAAGCGAGCGACGGGTAAACTGTATAATTTGCAGAGCTTTCTGAAACTCTTCGTTGTCAAGATTGATATGTTCCAAACCTATGGATAATTACAAATCATCAAAACGAACTGCCTGCTCGGTGGGCTTATGGGGCTTGTGGTCGCCCTGAGAACCGGGCTCAGAAGAGGTTCCGA
The DNA here is from genome assembly GCF_002251455.1 of Prevotella sp. P4-51. Taxonomy (NCBI): domain Bacteria; kingdom Pseudomonadati; phylum Bacteroidota; class Bacteroidia; order Bacteroidales; family Prevotellaceae; genus Prevotella; species Prevotella sp. P4-51. The sequence goes on along the minus strand of NZ_NPJM01000051.1, from coordinate 42,731 downwards.
CTTCGGACTTCTCCTCCTTTCGGATAACAGGATTGCCGTTTTCATCAAGTATTATCTCTTCCGAATTGAGCTCAAGGCTATCAGTAGCAGTACTGTCGTTCTTGGCTTTCTGATAGTAGCTGTCGCAGATGTAGTCAACGCGCGAGATGTCGGCATCGGCTGGCTTGACGAACTTGCCATGATATTGCTGGAAAGCGGGGTCTTTGAAAACCGACTGGAGGAAATAACCACAGATGGGGAGAGCCGTACGACTACCCTGTCCCAAGGCACCAGTGCGGAAATGGATGCAGCGATATTCGCCGCCAACCCATGCTCCTACGACGAGACGCGGACTGACGCCCACGAACCAAGCATCGGAATGGTTGTTGGAGGTACCCGTCTTTCCGCCAAACTCGGTATCGCGCACATCGCCGACATAGCCCCACAGACTCTGCGAGGTTCCGCCCGGCTCGCGCATACCTCCCTGGAGCAACTGCTGCATGAAGAATGCTGACTTGGTGGATATGGCTTGCTCGGACTGGGTGTCGGCCTGATAGATGACCCTGCCGTCCCTGTCTTCGACACGGGTAACCAGCATAGGTTTATGGCGACGGCCATTGTCGGCCACGGTGCAGTAGGAGTTGACCAACTCGAGAAGACGCACATCACTGGAACCGAGGGCCAAGGCGGGGGCGTCGTCGAGCGGACTGTCGATACCCATGGCGTGGGCCGTAGAGATAATGCGCTTGATGCCCATCTCCTGGCCCAAGCGTACAGCAATAGAGTTGACGCTTCGGGCGAAGGCAGACTTGAGAGGCATAGAGTCGCCGCTGAAGGTTCCATTGGCATTGGTGGGAGTCCAACGGGTCATCTCCTGCTTCTTGCTGTCAAAGACATCCATGCTAATCTGCTCGTCGCGGCGCTTATCGCACGGGGTAAGTCCCTGGTTCATCGCCTCGGTATATACGAAGAGCTTGAAGGTAGAACCGGGCTGGCGCATAGCTGTAACCTTGTCATACTTCCAATGCTTGAAATCGATGTCGCCCACCCATGCCTTTACAGCGCCGGTCTGGGGTTCCATAGCAACCATACCGCAGTGCATGAAGCGCACCATATAGCGGATAGAGTCGAGGCTGGACATCTCCATCTCAATCTCCCCATTGGCATAGTCAAAGACCTTGACCTTGTGAGGCTTGTTGAGATAATAGTCAATAGAGTCGGCGTTTTCGCCGAACTTCTCGACCAAGGCTTTGTAGAAGGGCTGGCGCTTGGCGATACCCTCGATGAAGCCGGGGATAACCTGGTGGTGCTCATCCTGCCATGGTTCCTCTTTACCCCAATGGTTGTTGAAGTTGCGCTGGATGATACGCATCTGTTTGTTGGCTGCCTCTTCAGCATACTTCTGCATACGCGTATCTATGGTAGTATAAATCTTCAAGCCACTCGTGTAGAGGTCAGGCGCTTTGTTGTCATCATCATCGGAACCGACACCTGCGCTGACGCCGACAAGCAGACTGTCGCAGGCTTCGGCAACGGCATTGCGGAAGTAAGTGGCCTGACCATCATAGTTGTCTTCCACCTTGTAATTGAGCTTGATATCGAGTTTGCTCAACTCCTCATACCGGCTTCGCGACAAATCGCCATGCTTCAGCATGTTGCTCAGCACAACATTACGACGTGAGCGGCTGTTCTCGGGATGACTCTTGGGATTGTAATAGGTGGTAGCCTTGAGCATGCCCACAAGGACGGCTGCTTCGTCGGTGGTAAGCTCCTTGGGCAACTTATTGAAATAGGTCTTGGCGGCAGTCTTGATGCCAAAAGCATTGGAACCGAAATCAACGGTGTTGGCGTACATCGTGATAATCTCCTTCTTGTTGTAACGTGACTCCAACTTCAGCGCAATAATCCACTCTTTGCTCTTGACAATCAGGATGCGCAGACCGGGAATCTTACCCAAAAGTCCAGTAGAATAGTGAGAACGGACACGGAACATATTCTTGGCCAACTGCTGGGTAATGGTAGAAGCGCCTCGGCCCTCATGGCGCAAGGCAGCATCCTTGACGGCGCCAAAGATACCAATGGGGTCAATACCGAAATGGCTGTAGAAACGCTCGTCCTCGGTATCAACAAGGGCCTTGAAGAAATCAGGAGTAATCTCTTCATACTTAACAGGGGTACGGTTCTCACTGAAGAACTTGCCAATGAGCTGACCATCAGCACTGTAAATCTCAGAAGCCTGGCTGGTCTGAGGATTAAGGATGCCGGAGAAATAACCGGGTGACTTACCAAACAGCCAAAGGAAGTTGATGTCAACAGCGCCTAAATACAAAAGGAAAGAAACGATAACGGAAACAAATCCTATCAACGCCTTTTTCCATACGGGAGCGCCCACGTAGAGGTTCTTGTACCACGCCCAAAAGGCTGTGATTTTGGCCCTACACCACAGGTAGAGGAATTTAACTTTATCCATAGTTAATAAAACAAGCTGTTATGCACGTACAAAAGTACGAAAACTATTTGTCTAATAAGTGTGTGTCGATATAATTTATGATTTCTTTAACGTTATCCGGGTGAAACCATACGATTTCAGGGTCCTTTTTGAACCATGTGAGTTGCTTGCGCATATATCTGCGAGAGTTGGACTGGATGCGACGGATTGCTTCGACGCGGTCGGTGAGTCCATCAAAATAATCAAACATCTCCCGATAACCTACTGTGTTGAGCGAATTGAGTCCTTTGAGGGGATAACAGCGGCGAGCTTCGTCCTCCAGACCTGCATCCATCATGTCAAGAACACGCTGGTTGATACGTTCATAGAGTTCTCCGCGGTCGCGATTAAGACCAATCTTGAGGACACGGAAAGGACGTTCCTTCTTACTGTTGGTACGAAAGGATGTGTAGGTCTTGCCAGTCATATAGCAGATTTCCAAGGCATGGACGACACGGCGAGGATTGTTCTTGTCAACGATCTGATAGTGTTCGGGGTCAAGCCGACGAAGCTCCTCAACAAGCGCAGGAAGACCTTCGGTTTCAAGTCTGGCTTTCATCATCTGGCGCGTAGCGTCATCGATGGTTGGGATATCATCGATGCCATTGCATACGGCATCAATATACATCATGCTTCCACCGGTAAGCATAGCCACATCGCCACGCTCAAACTTGTCGCGCAGCAACGCCATTACCTCTTCTTCATAGATAGAGGCGCTGTAATAATCATTAAGGTGATGATTGCCAACAAAATGATGATGAACACGCTGTTGTTGTTCTTGGGTCGGAGCAGCAGTACCGATAGGCAGCTCTGCAAATATCTGACGCGAGTCGGCATTGATGATGTCAATGCCCAAATGCTCGGCTATAGTTAGGCAGAGTTCTGTTTTTCCCACGCCTGTCGGCCCAAGAACAACAACCAGTGTCTTCATTATCTGATAATTCCCCGTTGGGAAGAACTTACGAAGTCTATGATATACTGAATTTCTGGGGTAACTGTAAGTTGCTTTTTGATTTCCTCAATGCCTTCCTTCATCAGTCCCTTAGAATAAAGGATGCGGTAAGCGTTGTGGATGTTTTCGATAAGCTCATTGCTAAATCCACGACGACGCAGACCGATGATGTTGACACCTGCATACTTCAAGGGATGCTTGCCGGCAATAATATAAGGAGGAATATCCTGGCTGAAGCGGCTTCCACCCTGTATCATCACATAGCCACCGATACGGCAGAACTGATGGCAAAGCACCTCGGCACTCAAGATAGCATTATCGTCTACCACCACTTCACCGGCAATCTTGGTAGAGTTACCGATGATGATATTGCTACCAATCACACAGTCATGGGCGATATGCATATTCTCCATGAGCAGGTTATTGTTGCCCACGATGGTGGTACCCTTTGAAGCAGTTCCACGCGAAATGGTAACAAACTCACGGATACTGTTGTTGTCGCCTATCTCACAGATGGTCTCCTCCCCCTTATACTTCAGGTCCTGAGGTTTGGTGGAAAGGCTGGCACCGGGGAAAATCTCATTATTGTTTCCAATACGAGCACCACGATTGATGGTAACACTGTTTTGAAGGACATTGTTATCACCCAATACCGTATTCTTGTCAATAAAGCAGAAGGGGCCTATAATATTGTTGTCTCCCAGTTTGGCTTCTGGGTGAACGTATGCCAAAGGACTTATTTGGTTCATATTATTTGTTTTTAACGATTTGTGCAGTAAATGTAGCCTCAGACACTACCTTGTCGCCGACAAACATATAGCCCTTCATGGAGCTGATGCCGTGGCGTACGGGATGAAGCAATTCTACGCGGAAAAGCAGGGTGTCGCCAGGGACAACCTTCTGCCTGAACTTCACATCGGTAATACCCAAGAAATAGGTTGACCAACGCTCGGGCTCTTCCACCTGGTTGAGTACCAACAAACCGCCACACTGTGCCATTGCCTCTATCTGAAGGACGCCTGGCATTACAGGCTCCTGTGGGAAGTGGCCTACGAAGAAAGGCTCATTGCTGGTTACATTCTTCACACCGGTGATGCTTGTGGGGCCAATGGCGGTAATCTTGTCAACAAGCTGCATGGGATAGCGGTGGGGCAGCAACTCGCGGATGCGGATGTTGTCCATGATAGGAGCCTCGTTGGGATCATAGATAGGCGCCTGAACCATGTGCTGCTTAATCTCCTTACGCATCAATCGGGCGAACTTGTTGTTCACGGTATGGCCAGGACGGGTGGCAATGATTCTACCCTTCAGCGGACGACCGATAAGAGCCATATCACCGATGATATCCAAGAGCTTATGACGGGTACACTCGTTCTCCCACATCAGCGGACGGTGCTGGATGTAGCCAATCTTCTTGGCGTCCATATGGGGCACCTTGAGAACGTCGGCCAACTGGTCGAGCTTCTCCTGCTCCACTTCTCTTTCGTAGATAACGATGGCGTTGTCCAGGTCTCCACCCTTGATAAGGTTAGCCTCGAGCAATGGAACGATATCACGAACAAACACAAAGGTACGCGCAGGTGCTATTTCCTTGGCAAAGTTATTGGTACTGTCAAGTGTGGCAAACTGGCTGTTGATGAATTTGGACTCAAAAGAACACATGGCGGTGATGCTGAACTCCTCGTCGGGGAGAATGGTGATGCATGAGCCTGTCTTTTCGTCCTTGATTTCTATTTTCTTACGGATAACGTAGTAGTTCTTAGGTGCATTTTGCTCCTGGATTCCCACTTCATTGATTTTCTCGACATACTGCATGGCCGAACCGTCAAGAATGGGGAACTCAGGACCATTAACCTGAATCAGACAGTTGTCAATACCCATTGCATAGAGAGCTGCCATACCATGCTCGATAGTGCTTACTCTGATATCGCCACTGGAAAGCACTGTACCGCGCTGGGTGTCACTTACCTTTTCAGCTATGGCGTCGATGATGGGATGTCCCTCGAGGTCGATACGCTGAATCTTGTATCCATGATTCTCTGGAGCAGGATTGAAAGTGACGGTCAGGTGAAGACCGGTATGCAATCCTTTGCCGAAGAGAGAGAAACTACCTTTAAGGGTAGTCTGTTTTACTGTGTCCATATATTACTTTGCTCTGTTCTCTAATTGATAGAGATATATGTGATTAATCTTGTTTCTGCTTTTTCAGCTCTTCCACTTCCTTCTGCAAATCGTTCAGCTGCTTGTAAATCTCGGGCAATCTGCGGATGATGGCCTGTGACTTGAAGAACGAACGCTGGTCTGTAGGGGGAGTACCGATAAGGGTCTGGTTATCTTTCAGACTGCCAGGTACACCCGACTGGGCACCCAGGAATACTTTGTTGCCGATAGTAATATGTCCGGCAATACCTACCTGACCGCCAAACATACACCACTGGCCCACCTTGGTAGAGCCGGCAATACCTACCTGAGCACTCATCACGGTGTTTTCACCGATATCAGTATTGTGTGCTATCTGTACAAGATTATCAAGTTTGACGCCCTTTCTTACGAACGTGCTACCCATAGTAGAACGGTCGATACAGGTATTTGCGCCAATTTCAACATTGTCTTCTATAATGACATTGCCTATCTGGGGAATTTTGTCATAACTGTTGGTCTCGGCATTGGGGGCAAAGCCAAAGCCGTCGGCACCCACCACGCTGCCGGCATGAAGGATAACTTCATTGCCCAAACGACAGTCGTGATAGACTGTAGTGTTGGGATACAATATACAGTTATTACCGAGTTTTACATTGTCACAGATGGTGGCATTAGGATAAATCTGACAGCCGTCGCCCACCACAACATTGTCGCCGATATAGGCAAAAGCGCCGATGTAAACATTGTCGCCAATCTTGGCCGACTCAGAGATGAATGCCATCTTGTCTACGCCCTGTTTCTTGGGCTTCATGCTCTCATAGAGTTGCAACAATTTGGCTACGCAGTCACGTGCGTTGTCTACTCTGATAAGCGTAGTCTCTACAGGTTTGTCCAGTTCTATGCTTTTGTCAACGAGCACCACCGAGGACTTGGTTTCATAGAGATAATGTGTATATTTGGGATTAGCAAGAAAAGAGATGGCACCAGGCACACCCTCTTCAATCTTCGTAAAGGTAGTGACTGAGGCATTTTCATCGCCCTCGATGACACCTTGCACGAATTGCGCTATCTGTTTAGCAGTAAACTCCATAGTTTATGTATTAATTAATTTCTGCAAATATAGTAAATATAATTCAAAAACGCTGATAACAAAGATAATATTTGCATATTTTTTTTGATAACAACGATATATTGAGTATTTCAGAGGCTTCAGTGATGTCTTTTATCGTACCGTCCTTGTATAATATGGATATGTGGTCGTCGTGGATGTCATACATGTCCTTACGGATGGTAGAGACATTGACCAGATAGGCTGTGTCGTCAAAAGAGAGCCCATAGCGCTGGGCTATCTGATGCCTTATATCCATCACTTCAGCCTCTTCCACTGCCGTACTGCGAACCTCAACCTTGAAGATTCGGCGGTCTATAAGATTGCGAGACAGCAACGAGAGTATGGGGTCGCGATGGGTGGTCCACGCCTTGACACTCGCCCAGATATCACTGTCATCCAGCATCTTGTAATGCTGCAACGGCTCAGCATTGTCCACAAACGCCTCCTTATCTATATGGTTATAGAGGAAGAAGTGCAGCGCCGGAGTGGCAAAGAGCGTCTCTCCCTGGTCAGCCAGATACTTGGCACGCGAGAGGAGATTGACCAGCAGTTTCTCATAACCCACCGTGGTCTTGTGCAGATACACCTGCCAATACATCAACCGCCTCGAAGTGAGATAATTCTCTATCGAATAGATACCCTTTGAGTCAACCACAAGATTGTCATCGACCACATTGAGCATCTTGATGATACGCGCTGAGCCGATATTGCCTTCGGTCACACCGGTAAAGAAGCTGTCTCTGCGCAGGTAGTCAAGCCTGTCCATATCGAGCTGACTACTAATCAGCTGGTGCAGAAAACGCTTGGGATATTCATCCTTGAAAATCTTGATGGCCAAGGTCAGGTTGTCGCCCAAGTCGTGGTTTATCTCATTCATCATCATCAGCGATATCTCCTCATGGGATATGCCGTGGATGAGAGTATTCTCCAGCACATGCGAGAAAGGGCCATGACCGATGTCGTGCATCAATATGGCAGACTGAACCGCCTCTGCTTCACTTTCAAAGATGAACACGCCTTTCTGCGTGAGCGAGAGTATGGCCTCACTCGTAAGATGAAAAGCGCCCAATGAGTGTTGGAAGCGGGTGTGCTGGGCACCGGGATATACCACATTGGTCAAGCCCAACTGCTTGATGCGTGTCAGGCGTTGAAACAGGGGATGCTTCACGATGTCGAGCAGCAATCCCCGTGGTATCTTTACAAATCCGAAGACCGGATCGCTTATGATTTTGCTATCGTTCAATGCGTTCTAATTCAGCTGCCATTTCCTGTTGCAGTTCATGGGCTTTCTGCGCAGCCACCTCGGCAAAGTCTTCACCTTGCGAAGCATAGATGATACCGCGCGACGAGTTGACCAGCAGACCACAATCAGTAGTCATGCCATACTTGCACACCTCCTGCAGACTGCCTCCTTGGGCACCTACGCCGGGAACCAGCAGGAAGTGAGTGGGAGCACACTTGCGGATGTCCTTGAACATCTCTCCTTGAGTGGCACCTACCACATACATCATATTGGTATCGTTGCCCCACTCCTGGCTCTTCTTCAGCACCTTCTCAAAGAGTCTTTCGCCGTCTTTGTCCTCAGTCATCTGGAAATCCAAAGAGCCCTTGTTGGATGTAAGAGCCAAGAGGATTACCCACTTGTCCTCATATCCCAGGAAGGGCTTCACGCTGTCCTCACCCATATAAGGGGCGACAGTCAGGGCATCAAGGTTGTACTCCTCAAAGAATGTACGGGCATACATAGCCGATGTGTTGCCGATATCCCCTCGCTTGGCATCGGCGATGACGAAGTGATGGGGATAATGCTTGTTCAGATAGTCAATGGTCTTTTCAAAGGCCATGATTCCCTTCACGCCGAAGGCTTCATAGAAAGCCAGATTGGGCTTGTAGGCCACACAGTAGTCTGCCGTGGCATCTATGATGGCCTTGTTGAAGGCGAAGATAGAGTCTTCCTCATTCAGCAGATGGGTAGGAACTTTCTTCAGGTCGGTATCCAGTCCTACGCAGAGGAACGACTTCTTGTCAAATATCTCTTTTACCAGTTCTTGTCTGTTCATAACGTCAATGCTATTTGTTTTAGAGTTCACTTTCCTTCAGACGCTCAGCGTTTTCAGCCACGGTGAGAGCGTCTATCATATCCTGGATGTTACCGTTGAGGAAGCCCTGCAGATCATGGGTGGTATAACCGATGCGATGGTCGGTCACGCGGCCCTGGGGGAAGTTGTAGGTACGTATCTTGGCACTACGGTCACCGGTAGATACCAGCGACTTGCGACGGTTGGCGATATCGTCCACATACTTCTGGTGCTCCTTGTCATAGATAAACGTACGCAGACGCGCCAGCGCACGCTCCTTGTTCTTGGGCTGGTCGCGGGTCTCGGTACATTCTATCAGGATTTCCTCGGTTTCACCGGTATTGGGGTTCTTCCACATATAGCGCAGACGCACACCCGACTCCACCTTGTTCACATTCTGACCTCCGGCACCACTCGAACGGAAGGTATCCCATTTGATTTCGCCTTCGTTGATGGTCACTTCAAACTTGTCGGCCTCGGGCAGCACTGCCACGGTGGCGGCACTGGTGTGCATACGGCCCTGAGTCTCGGTGGCAGGCACACGCTGCACACGGTGCACACCCGACTCATACTTCAATGTGCCATAGACATCCACACCACTCACGGCGAAGTCTATCTCCTTGAAACCACCCACAGCACCTTCCGACGCACTGGTCACAGAGAGGGTGAAACCCTTGGAGTCGCAGTACTTCTTGTACATCTGGAACAGGTCTCCGGCGAAGAGGGCAGCCTCGTCACCACCTGTTCCAGCACGTATCTCCATCTGCACGTTCTTGGCATCTTCAGGGTCTTTGGGCACGAGGGCAATCTTGATTTCTTCTTCCAGCTTGGGCTGGAGAGCCTCGTTCTCTGCCAACTCTTCGCGCGCCATCTCCTTCATGTCGGGGTCGCTCTCGTTGGCCAGTATGTCCTTGGCCTCCTTGATAGAGTTGATGCAGTCGATATATCTCTTGCGGGCATCCATGATGTCGCCCAGGTCCTTATATTCACGGGTCAACTTGACATATCTCTCCTGGTCGGCAATGACATTAGGGTCGGTAATCAAGGTTGAAACCTCCTCGTATCGGCTTTCAAGTCCGTCGAGTTTAGATAATATGCTGTTGTTTTCTGCCATATATTAATAATTGAATGTTCCGTATTCAGAATGGATGGTAAGGCTCTTCTCGCCCTCTTCGATATGACCCACTACCTGGGCATCGATATTGAAACTCTTGCTGATGGCGATTATCTTCTCTGCAGTTTCGGGAGCGACGTAGATTTCCATGCGGTGACCCATGTTGAACACCTGATACATCTCTCTCCAGTCTGTTCCCGAACAGTCGTGGATGGCTTTGAAGAGAGGGGGAACGGCAAACATATTGTCCTTGACCACCTTGCAGTTGTCATTGACAAAGTGCAGCACCTTGGTCTGCGCTCCACCGGTACAGTGTACCATACCATGGATTTCGCTTCTACATTCGTCGAGCATCTTCTTGATGACTGGAGCATACGTACGTGTGGGCGACAGCACCAGTCTGCCGGCATTGACGGGCGCACCTTCCACCTCGTCGGTGAGAGCATACTTGCCGCTATACACCAGTTCGTCGGGCACAGCATGATCAAAGCTCTCGGGATATTTCTCAGCCAGATACTTGGCAAAGACATCATGACGGGCGCTGGTCAGACCGTTGCTGCCCATACCGCCGTTGTAATGCTTCTCATAGGTAGCCTGACCGGTAGAGCTCAGACCCACAATGACATCACCGGGACGGATGTTGGCATTGTCTATCACGTCCGAGCGCTTCATGCGGCAGGTCACAGTCGAGTCTACGATAATCGTACGCACCAGGTCGCCCACATCGGCCGTCTCACCGCCTGTGGGATAGATGCCAATACCCATCTCACGCATCTCAGCCAGCAGCTCGTCGGTACCGTTGATGATGGCAGAGATTACCTCGCCAGGCACCAGCATCTTGTTACGGCCGATGGTGCTCGACACCAGGATGTTGTCGACAGCACCCACACACAGCAGGTCGTCGGTGTTCATCACGATAGCATCCTGGGCTATGCCCTTCCACACATCGATATCGCCGGTCTCCTTCCAGTACATGTAGGCCAACGACGATTTAGTTCCGGCGCCGTCCGCGTGCATGATGTTGCAGTAGTCGGGGTCACCGCCCAGGATATCGGGGATAATCTTGCAGAAGGCCTGTGGGAATATGCCTTTGTCTATATTCTTGATGGCATTGTGCACATCTTCTTTGGCGGCACTTACGCCACGCATCATATATCTGTTGTCTGTCATTGTTTGTCGTGTTGATTGTGTTGTTTGCTCTGGCAGCCCTGTCGGCCCGCCTATACCTTATTATATATATTATAGTTGTTCTTTGCCGTTCCAGAACTCCCATGACGAGAATGCCTGCAGGAGCAGCATCTCCAGTCCGTTGGCGATGGTGGCGCCATGAGCCTTGCCTCGTTTCAGGAAGAGGGTCTCGTCGGGATTGTAGATGAGATCGTAGAGCAGCGTGTGCATGTCCATAGCATGATAGGGAATGTTGGGACATTCGTCAGTGTGCGGATACATGCCGATGGGAGTACAGTTGACGATCACGTTATACTCCTTCACCACCTGGGGAGTCACATCTTCATAACGTATGGCGCCCTCTTTCTTGCTGCGACTCACAAAGAGAGTCTCCAGGCCCAGCGACTTCAGACCGAAGTTGATGGCTTTCGACGCGCCGCCAGTACCCAGTATCAGCGCCTTCTTGTGGCAGGGCTCCAGCATGGGCTCTATGCTTTTGGTGAAACCTATCACGTCGCTGTTGAAACCCTTGAGGATGGTCTTGCGGTCCTTGTGGGTGACGCGGATAACGTTGACGGCACCTATGGCATTGGCCTCCGGACTAATGGCATCCAGATATTTGATGACCTGCTCTTTGTAGGGAATGGTCACATTGAGCCCCTTCAGCTCCGGATTGGAGTCGAGAATCTCGGGCAGCGTAGAGATGTCGGGGATTTCGTAGTTCTCGTACACGGCATCGATGCCCTCGTTCTGGAATTTCTCATTGAAATACCCTATGGAGAACGAGTGTCCTAAGGGATAGCCTATTAATCCATATTTGTCCATAACTGTAATATGTTATTTGGTTGCAAGATACAGGGTGCAGATACCACAGGTGAGGCGCCGGAACGAGGCTTCCTCGAAACCGGCGTTCTTGAGTATCTCCGTCATCTGCTCTCCCTGAGGGAAGGCCTCGATGGTCTGCGTCAGATAACGGTATGCCTTGACATCATGGCTGATCAGATTGCCATAGAGCGGCAGGATGGTGTGAGAGTAGAGGCCAAAGAGCTGCTTCATCGGGAAGCGCTGCGGCGTGGTCAGTTCGACGATAGCGAGGCGACCGCCCTTCTTCAGCACACGGCACATCTCGGCCAGACCCTTGTCGAGGCTCTGGAAGTTGCGGATGCCAAACGAGGCAGTGACAGCATCGAAGGTTTCGTCGGCGAAAGACATGTTCATACAGTCTTCGTGGACAAAGGAGATGACCTCTCCCAGTCCCTCTCGCGCAGCCTTCTCGCGCCCTATCTCCATCATGCCTTCAGAGAAGTCGGCGCCAGTCACCTGCTGGGGCGCCAGGCTCTTGGCGGCAAGGATGGCCAGATCGCCGGTGCCCGTAGCCACATCCAGAATGTGCTGGGGGCGCCAGGGCTTCAGACTGTCTATGAGAGCCTTGCGCCAGCGGCGGTCGATGCCCCACGACATCAGCAGATTGAGCTTGTCGTAGGTGGGCGAGATGGTGTCAAACATGCTCTTCACCATCTTGCCTTTCTCTGCCTTGCCTGTGTAGGGCTTAATCTTCTCCTGTGCGTACATAGTTCTACTTGCGGGTAGCCAGATATGCAGCCACGTTCTTCTCGATACGGGCAGCGATGTCGCCATCTTCGGCGGTCTTGTCAAACTTCTCGCCGGTAATCTGCTCGTAGAGCTCGATGTAGCGGTCGCTGATGGTCTCAGCATACTCATCGGTAATCTCGGGCATGGTCTGTCCGGGCTCGTTCATGAAGTTGTGCTCAATCAGCCACTGGCGTACAAACTCCTTGGACAGCTGGCGCTGGGGCTCACCCTTGGCGAAGCGCTCCTCGTAGCCATCGGCATAGAAGTAGCGGCTCGAGTCGGGAGTGTGTATCTCGTCGATGAGATATACCTTGCCGTCGCGCTTGCCAAACTCATACTTGGTGTCTACCAGTATCAGTCCGTGCTTGGCGGCAATTTCCTGTCCGCGGGCAAAGAGCTTGCGGGTATAGTCTTCCATCACGGCGTAGTCCTCGGCAGAGACGATACCCTGACGGATAATCTCTTCTTTGGAGATGTTGAGGTCGTGACCCTCATCGGCCTTGGTGGTAGGAGTGATGATGGGCTCGAGGAAACGCTCGTTCTCGCGCATGCCTTCGGGCAGCTTCACACCACATATCTCGCGGCAGCCGTTCTTATAGTCGCGCCATGCCGAACCGGTAAGTATACCGCGGATAATCATTTCTACACGAAATCCCTCGCACTTCAGACCTACGGTAACCATGGGGTCAGGGGTAGCGAGCTTCCAGTTGGGACAGATGTCTTGGGTCTGGTCCAGGAACTTGGCAGCTATCTGGTTCAACACTTGTCCCTTGAAGGGTATGCCCTTGGGCAGAATTACATCAAAGGCAGAGATACGGTCGGTAGCCACCATTACCATCAGGTCGTCATTGATGTCATACACATCCCTTACCTTGCCATGATACACACTTTGTTGTCCTTCAAACTTGAAATCTGTTTTCGTTAGAGCTTTCATTATTTATTGAGTTTAGTCCTTGAATTCCAATTCCTTTTCGCCGTGTCGCGCCTTGTCGTAGGCTTCGTAGGCATTGACGATGCGTGTCACCAGCTTGTGGCGCACGATGTCCTTCTTGTTGAATTCTACCACCGAGATGCCTTCGATACCGCTGAGCAGCTGCAGAGCTTCCTTCAGCCCGCTCTTCTGCTCGTGGGGCAGGTCTATCTGGGTCATGTCGCCGGTGATGATCATCTTGGTATTCCATCCCATACGGGTGAGAAACATGCGTATCTGCGCCGGCGTAGTATTCTGAGCCTCGTCAAGTATTACCACCGCGTCGCTCAGCGTGCGACCGCGCATGAAGGCCAGGGGAGCTATCTGGATAATGTGCTTGTCCATCATATCCTGCAGCTTGGCTGCCGGTATCATGTCTTCCAGAGCGTCGTAGAGCGGCTGCAGATAGGGGTCTATCTTATCCTTCATGTCGCCGGGCAGAAAACCCAACTTCTCGCCAGCCTCGACGGCCGGACGCGACAGGATAATCTTCTTGGCGTTCTTCTCCTTCATAGCCTTCACGGCGAGGGCTATACTGAGATAGGTTTTTCCGGTTCCGGCAGGTCCCACGGCGAATATCATGTCGTTCTTGTTGAACGAGTCTATCAGAAGCTGCTGGTTTTCAGAGCGCCCCTTGATAGGTCGGCCTGAGAGCGAATAGACCACAACATCCTTCACGGCATCGGCCTTGGTCGCCTCGCCCTTGATGATGTCGAGTATGTCCTCATCGTTCAGACTGTTATATTTCAGAACATGTTTTCTTATGGTTTCAATATCTTCTTCGGCTTTGGCCATTTCTTCCTCATCGCCGAGAAGACGCATCACATTATCGCGAGCCACTATGCGCAGTTTAGGGAACAGCGACTTTATCATTTGTAGGTGGCTGTTGTTCACCCCATAGAATATGAGTGGGTCGATATCTTCTAATATAATATGTTTCTCTATCAATTGATACCCATTTAAATTTAGGTGCAAATTTACAAAAATCTTGTGATACTTGACCATAAAGTGTTGATTTTTTACTAACTTTGCGCACAAATACATAGATTTGATGAACATAAGTAGAAAAAGATATATACAAGGTTTTTGCATCGCAGTGGTGGTGCTCGGCATGGTGAGATGTATCTTCCCCTCGGTGGCAGGCGATATGCCCCGCTCCGCTCAGACACAGACTCCCGTAGCGACGACAGCCGACAGCACACTGGCCGCAGACACCGCAGCGCTGCTCAAAGGCACACTGAAGGCCACCCCCATCAGCCAGCGCACACGCTTTTTCAACGCCGACGGAACCCCAGCGCGCAACCGCATATTCAGCGTGCCCAATTTCGGCAATACCTTTCCCGACCAGAACGATGTACAGATGCTCTCAGCCCGGAAACATGGCGTGTCGCCCGTGGCAGACGAGCACGAAGCAGAACGCCGCAAGAGCGAACTGGTATATATCGGCGCCAACCCCTACTTCTATACCGACCGGCTACACAACAGCATCCCCTATCTCGTGCCCCGCGCCTCCGTACTCTTGCAGGACATAGGCCGCGCCTTCTTCGACAGCCTTCAGACCAAGGGAGTGCCACTCCACAAGATTATCGTGACCAGCGTGCTGCGTAGCAAGAAGGATGTGACCCATCTGCGCAGACGAAATTCCAACGCCACACAGAACAGCTGCCACATGTATGGCACCACCTTTGACATCGCCTACAACCGCTACAAGACAGTAGAAGCCCCAGGCGAGCGCCGCCGCGTGGTGCGCAACGACACGCTGAAATGGATATTGAGCGAAGTGCTGCGCGACATGAGGCAGAACGACCGCTGCTGGATAAAATACGAAGTCCACCAAGGCTGTTTCCACATCACGGCGAAGTAACCACCACCCCACTCGCTATATTCAACTCTATATTGACAGGATTGGAAATCTGCAGAGATTGAAGAGAGCCCACATCTCTTTTGTACAGAAACAATTCGAGCGTTATAAGTTGTGTCTTAAATACTTATAACGCTCGAATCCATTTTGTGCAGATTATCATATCACGACTCCCATACCGCGCAGCACCGCGTTCAAATCACAATAATTGGCGCCAACCGCTTCACAGGCATCTGGAATCAAGACACGGGCTTTGCTGTTTGGGTTTGATTTCTCATACGTTACCAGTGTCATATTCTTCGCAGCAGCAGTAGCTACCAAATAGGCATCGGCAACAGTAGCAAACACATTTCTGGCGGTCTGAGTGAATGACTTTGTACCAGCCCATGTCTGGACCTCTCCATACATACGCATGACGTCGCCATCAAGCCCGACAAAGCACGTCTTTGGCGCAGAGTGTTTCAGCCACTCTGTCAGCTCGTCATTACCCCGCTCTATTTCCTCCTTAACCTTGGTACTGATAAACAACTCGCCGCTATTTACCATATCGGTCATTCGCTGCCAGAACGTAGGCCATAGATTCATAGGCATCTCATTCTTCGAACGTATAAATATATTACTGTCTATCAGATATGCCATGACCTTATATATTATTATTCATAAAATGTTCAAATGTTCCTCCGTGCAATCCCGTCAATCTAAAAGCATCAGTATAGCTCAACACACGACTGTTTACAGCGTTTCTCACATGGATAGCAAAAGCCCTTCCCACACGTTTTACGCTGGTCAAATAGAAACTTCCGCCACTACCAGATGTTTTCTTGTTAATGGGACGATTGGAGTATTCATGCCAGAACTGGTTATAGTCCTCATCGCTGAGCAGATTCAGGTCATGCCCTCTTCGTGCAATGACGAGTTCGCTTACTTTGAAGCGTCTTGACATCCATTTGATCTCACCATTCCACAATTCTCGCAACACGTTCTCGGGCACCAGGAATTCGGCAGCAACCATATCACAATATTTCTCGACATGGTTTTGCATGGCAATACTTTCTCCAGCGTGGCCAGCACTAATACCAAGCATGATATGGGCTGTCTCATGTATCAATGTGAACATCTGGGCCGACTTGCTGTCTGCACTATTTACAAAAATATATGGGGCTGTATCATTGACAAGAGCGAAACCTCTGCACTCTTCAACTTTAAGGACTCTATGAGTATTGTTGCCAACAACGCCATTGAATGCGACGAAGATACCTATTTCTTCAAGGTGTTCCGTCAACACATTTACTGCCGTTTCAACATTGGCAAGGCTGAATGCCCATTCGCACTCAAGGCCCAAAGCAGTACGCAGCTTACGGACTGCCTCGGCAAAAGGAGTAGCGGGCGTAATGGTTCCAACTATCTGACAAGTATCCATCACATTGTCTTGCAAATACTCCTCCAGCCAGTCCTGGCGACTCTGAATGTTCATAACCGTATCATAGACATTCAAATCGAAATTATTGTCTATACCAGCGCTGCCACGGAACATCGGGAATGGAACGGTCTCTACTGGTTTTTGCTGCAAGAACAGGAAACCCATAGGCACAAAGAACTTGGCAGCAAACTTCTCAAGCTGGCGAAGTGTTGGCAATTGTTCTCCAGACAGCCACGACTCCAACATAGGGAAAGCCGCAACAGCTTCCGCTTCATTGTAGCCTGCGCGGACAAACGCCCATCTGAACGTTTCCGCCTTGATATTATCCAATCTTACGACTGCCATACAATAATCATGATTTCCAATAGAGACAACACAATTGCCTTAATATGCAAAATTACGCTTTTTCTTCTACTCTTCCAATCTTTTTCACAAGAAAAATAATAGATTGCACTATTTTGTTGCTCAGACAACATATGACGCCATTACACCAAACTTGACTTCAAACTCAGAAACGAGCATTTCTAAGCACGAAATCACCAATTCCGACCACGCAATCACCAAATCAAGCCGCCAAACCAGTCCAAAGTCCATCTCCCACCATTTTATCCTAAAGACAATCACAAGTTTTCTATTCACGTTAACAGACAGCTCCACTTTACGTACCCAAAGGAAATTCTAAACCGAAGGTCACTGCGCATAGCGGAAATCTAATGGAGTTGCGTTTTCCCAGTCCTACCGTTTTCCCAGTCCTACCGTTTTCCCAGCCCAGAGTTTAGGCCATTGCGAATCTTCATCCTTCCTATGAGTAGAGATTATATGAGCCAATACGCACCCGAAGGCAACTCTGTAGGAGTTGCGATTTCTCAGCTCAGGATTGAGTTGAAGCCATTGCAAACCTCTATCCTTACTATGAGTAGAGATTATATGAGCCAGTATGCACCCGAAGGCAACTCTGTAGGAGTTGCGATTAGCCGAAGGCATTACCATCAATGTTCCGAAATGGAGGCTATTGCTATTTACCGCAACAGCCGGACTTTTTAATCGGCCATGGGCCGCTTTTCCTACCATGGTGCCTGCGTCATTCAGCCTCAAGGTTGAGGCCATGCAAATCCCTATCCTTGCTATGAGTAGAGATTATACGAGTTGGTACGCACCCAGAGGCAACTCTGTAGGAGTTGCGATTTCCCAGCCCAGGGTTGAGGTGCGCAGCGCCTCTACCCTGGGTATCATCCCCCACCCTCTTAGCAACTCTACAGGAGTTGCGATTAGCCGAAGGCGTTACCATCAATCTTCCGAAATGGAGGTTGTATTTCCCATATAAAATTCGTATAATGTCACTATCAACCCACTCATTCCCTGACAAACGCTGAAGGCGGATGCCCAAGACTCATCATCTTGCGCATCCGCCTTCTGCATAGTATCGCTGCAGCATTTCTCCTATAGCCACATATCCCCTATGCGGACTGCTATAACTGCATCTCCACCGCAGACAAAGAACCGAAACGGCCTACGCCATCTCCTCCATCACCCGTATGACATCCTCCACGGGTACATTCAGCACGCGGGCGATATACTCAGGTGACACATCCACAGCACCTTGCTGACGCTCCATGCCGATAAGATATTCTACGTTCTTTTTCAGGTCGCCAAGGCAGTTGGAGAAAGCCGTTTTGTCCCTCACCCCACTCCACACCTCACTACCATCGAAGCCATATCCACCGTCTTTGGCCTCAAAGATGACCGATGGTTCAAGCACCTCCACCGTATGCCAAGCGCCCTTAGGCACCACACATCCAAACTTACCGGCCTGAGGGTCAAGGCTGATGCGCTCCACCTCGCGCCCACCATCATCATAGATGACCTCCACCAACTTGCCACACAACACCACCACCATCTCCGTACTCTGCGGGTGGCGATGGATAGGTACGTCAGCACCAGGCAGCAAGGCATTCAGCATCCGCTGACTATTGTCAGCCTGTGAGGTACGCAAGTCATGGCTATGGCGCAGACGCGGACTGGCCTTGGCCATGTCGACGAGATGGCTCAACAAGTCTTTATCTATCTCCATGTTCTTCAATCGTTGGGCAATCTGTTCGCTCGCCGCGGAATCAGAAGAAACCAGCAGAAAGCGAAGATGGCCCAAACTAACTTTTTCATTATTCCCCAAAAGGGCGACGAAAGCATCGCCGCCCACCTTATTATAATACACACCTTAGCCAACGATAGCCTCCTTGATACACTCCACGATATAGCGCACGTCATCGTCCGTCACATACGGACCCGCAGGCAGACAGAAGCCGACCTTGAAGATGGATTCTGATACGCCATTCACGTAGGCAGGAGCATCCTTATACACAGGTTGCTTGTGCATAGGCTTCCATACCGGACGGCACTCCACCTTCTTCTGCAACATGAACACACGTAGTGCCTCTACATTTTCATTCGGCTGACAATCCGTAGTGGCACTATCCACCGCTTTGATGACACCCGCAGCACCACCCACAGCCGTCTTTATCACCTCCTTATAGGCATTCTCCTGTCCCTTGATTCTTACCTCAGGGTCAATCGTGGCAGCACAAAGCCAGAAGTTGGAATCATATCGAGGGTCAGCAGGCTGTTCGTGCAATGTAATGCCCTTCACATCTTTGAGCAAATTCTTGTAAAGCTCCTGCACATGCTTATGATGAGCAATGTGGTCATTCAGCACCGTCATCTGTCCACGACCAATACCAGCGCACACATTGCTCATGCGGTAGTTATAGCCGATGGCTGTATGCTCATAGTAAGGGTAAGCGTCACGCGCCTGGGTTGCATACCACATTATAGTGTTCGCATCCTCGGCATTGTTGCAGATAAGCGCCCCACCACCAGATGTCGTAATCATCTTATTGCCATTAAAGCTAAGCACGCCAAACTTTCCGAACGTACCCAGCACCTGCCCGTTGAATCGCGAGCCCATACCCTCGGCAGCATCCTCCACCACAGGAATGCCGTACTTGTCGGCAATCGCCATTATCCTGTCAATCTGATAAGGCATACCATACAGAGCCACGGGCACAATCGCCTTCGGATATTTGCCTGTCTTCTCCTTGCGGTCGATGATAGCCTTCTCCAGAAGCTCTGGATCCATGTTCCATGTCTCAGATTCAGAATCCACGAATATTGGTGTAGCCCCAAGGTATGTGATAGGATGGGACGAAGCACAGAACGTGAAACTCTGCACAATCACCTCGTCACCTTGTCCGACACCACAAGCCAACAATGCCAGATGTACCGCTGCAGTACCAGCCGAAAGGCAGACCACTTTGCGGTCAAGTTTGCCTCCACTGACATGATTATTGACAAACTTCCCAAGTTCGTCCTCAAACGCATTCACATTCGGCCCCATCGGTACGACCCAGTTCGTGTCAAATGCTTCTTTTACATACTTTTGTTCAAAACCTTCCTCTGACATATGTGCCAGACAGAGGTAGATAGTTTTTCTTTCTTCAGCCATATTTATTATGTGTTATGATTATACTCTTGTATTTTCTAGCAAAGGATATTTCCAATCAGCTATTTTGAACTCATATAGATTTCCGTTCATTAACCAAGCCTTCAAAGATGTCGTGAACAAACTTTGATAATGGCCTTTTTGAAAATTCTTCGGGTTCATTATATACTCCCAAAACAAGCCTTTCCCAATCTTCAATCGACACCTGTTTTATTAGAGGAGATTTGCTGTTCCCAGATGTCTGCGACATACGTTTGACAAAAGTTTTATAGGCAGGGGATTTCATCTTCATATACTTGAAATAAACTTCCGCCACATAATCCTTATGCGAATTATACAGTTCTTTCAGATTGAAAACCCTTACATTATTTGCCATCCCCATATTGAGACTTACATCTATCCCGACATCTATGGCTGACTCCATTGATTTCAAATTCAAAAAGCCACGTTGTAGTATATCTGCCTTGAAAACCATCGAATTCACATCCCTTATAAAAAAAGGATTTTGTAAGCCCTCAATGCGTGAATCTTTATTATGCTTTCCACTGACTCCATTGCAATACGAGCAAGACGGAACCAGATTGTATTTTGATATAGCCAAATATGGATATTTCTCTTTTGGATAGAAATGATCCAGTTGGCCTTTTACTTCTCTTTGTTGTCCTTCTATGCATTCAACGAAGACACGGTTGCAATAAGGGCACACTTTGGTCTTTGTCGCTTTGATTAATTCACTGCGTGGGAAGTCTCTATGCTCATATCCCTGCCCGATTACAACCTTACAGATGTTCTCATATACTTTATCCTTATTCGTCAGGGGCTTGTATATTCGCTTTGCATGTGCAATAATCTTTAGCATTCCCGCATCATCCGCATTCACTATTTCATCTAAATGGTCATATATGATGTTCAGGCTATCCATAGATTCTTTGTCTAACATTTCTGCTGGAGCAAGAACAATATCAGAATCGTCCAGTTGTAGCCATCTGCCTTTCTTGTCTCCGACGCTATTGGTATAAAGAACCGCAATATACCCTTGTAATTTTGCACTGTATTGCTTTGCTTCTTTTACAGTAATATTGCTTCGATTTCCAATATATCCTCTTTGCAATATAAGAGACAAACGTTTCTTGAAGTTTCTGCAAAACTTGTCGTATGCAGACATATCTCCTGAATATTCTATCGGTATCATTTGTGTCAGCTCAGATTTAATTGCTTGTCTATGGCTGCAAGACGTTCCTCCAATCTATTTTTTTCTTCAAGCAAGCGGATGTTTTCACCTGCTTTAGCATATAAGGCTTCCCTCAGACAATCCCTGAGATATTCATCACCTATAAGGCTTATCTCAGTCTCTATACCTGTCAATTCTGTATGGGTTTGCACCTTGCCGCCGCACCTTCCAATCTTGTCCATCAGCTCATGGTATTTGCTTTCAGCGAAATCCCCCACAAACTTCTCCATGAAAAAGCCACTGTTCAGTATGTCATACACATTGGCACAAAAAGTGTTGCAAGATGAGCTCCAAGGTTTTGGCACTCCCGATTCCAGACACAGGATATTCTGATTGGGTATGTCACTCAACACAAATGGCGAATGCGTGGAAATAATTATGTTTATTCCTTTGATTTTGTCGCCAACGTTCATGGCATTTATGCCATCCAATAGTTTCTTTAGGAATGCGGTCTGATATTTAGGGTGAAAATAAAGTTCTATCTCATCAAACACAAGGTTAATGAAGCGGTACTTTATACCCTGTTTTTTGTTTTCTGATTCTCCCCAAAGTGTATAAAGATTATATATATGATACAGAGCGGTAAACAAAGAACCTGCAATGTGCTTTTCTCCTGAGCTGAACGAGCGCATTGACACTACTTTCCCCGTATTATCCCCTTTCTCGTCAAGCAAACTGAAACGAAGGTCTGAGCGAAAACTGGGAGCTGGAAGGAGTTCCTCTACTGTCCATTCATGCAAAGGCAAATCCGGATAACGCTTTGCCATCACATTCTTATTTGCTCCATTTATATACCTGGATTTGTTCTTTAATCTATCCTCTACACGTTTTGCGAACAAGAAAATAGGTATTTCTGAGTCTGTCACCCATCTCTCGCCCTGCTTGTCTTTCGTCATTGTAGTACTATAGTGGGCAAATATCAACCAGGCAATAGCTCGCTTTATTTTTAGCGTAATGTGGGTGTTGTCCAGATACAGTTGTTTGATATATGCTTCAATGCCGCTTTCCCCATTCAGTTCTTCCTCAACATTCTTCACATCTTCCTGATACCTTTTGTACTTTGCATAGGTCAGGGAAATCTTAATCGTTTTATATACAATATAGTTAAGGGTTCTCCTAATGCTTCCCTCGTCCTTGCTTTTGCAGCATTTGTTCAAATTGAGGCCGACACATTTGCTCCATACTTCAACAATACGTTTTCCCAATATATCCATTGCATGCTCGTCAGCATGTCTCCAATCACTTATGTAATGCAGATAATACATCTCCAACCTTGTCTTTATAGAGGTAAAGAGGTGGGTCCCTGTCGGAGAAAAATCCGTCAAGATGTCAAACACAAAGGATTTTGGCTTTTTATCCTTATAGATAGAAGCCAAAGGACTATTGTTTGAAATGGCCAACAAATAGATTCGAGTCTGCAACAAATCAATCTCATTGTTGTAATCTATTTGACCATTAGCCCTGAAAGGATTGAGGACAATAGGCATCTGATATCCATCATTTTTATGAAAAATTCCACAGAGCCAGCAGCGTTCCTCTTCTGTCACACTATCCCTTGTCTCATCCTTATCTAATTCTTCGTCCTCAATATGCTCTGGAAAATAGTCGTTCGTGTTGTAGCTGTATGAAGAATAGTTTACCACAATAGTGTAGAACAAGTCCGACAACCACCGATGAACATCCTGCTCGGTTGCGGGTAAAGCTGTCTTTATGTTAGTTAATCCATGACTCTCATCGT
The DNA here is from genome assembly GCF_002251455.1 of Prevotella sp. P4-51. Lineage (NCBI taxonomy): Bacteria > Pseudomonadati > Bacteroidota > Bacteroidia > Bacteroidales > Prevotellaceae > Prevotella > Prevotella sp. P4-51. Next base: position 19,391 of record NZ_NPJM01000051.1, on the reverse strand, counting down.
TTCTTTGAGTATAGTCATATTGCCATATCTTCTCATCATTGACACGGCAACATATGTTCAAATCCTCATTACGGATGATATAGACATTGCCGTTCAGTTCAAATGAAAATTCCGCATATACACCACGAATAAACCTCGGATGACTTCTGTTGGCTTGTGCGTATGCGGGTCGCAGAGCGTAGGCCATATTATTTATCAGCCGCAACATCAGTTCAATCAGGGAGCTCTTTCCCTGACCATTTTCTCCGACAATGGCAGATACAGAGACTAAGGGCGTTTGGGCATTATAGAAAGTGGAAGATAATGTATTGTCAAGAAATCTGTATTCTTGTCTATCCTTCAAGATACGCATAATGCTTTGGTATCTTGCCTCTTTCCGTCTGGGTTCTTCCGTCTCATCTGCCGTAAAAGATGGATGGGGAAGTGTATGGATATATAGAATTTTGAACATACTAATTATAGACTGCTTAATATTCAATCCTTTATCGTTTTGAACCTTTGAAGATGCGCAATGCTGCCATACCACAGCTGGCTCCATATCCCTTCGCGATACACAAGCTCACGCTTCCATCTGTTCGCAAAGAACCTCCTTGTCTTGAAGCATATCACTTGAATGGTATTTCCTTTCGGCTTCTCTTTGCCAAACTCTGGTGATAGAATATCCTCAATGATACGTCGTTCCAAGTCTGCCTCCCTTTCTATCTGAGGAAACGACGATTCCGCAAATCCCAAATAATCCACACAGATAGCATTGATTTGCTGGAAGAACCTGTATATACCCACCTTTTTCAGTGTCGAGACCACAAGCTCCCAATCCACATTCTCATGTTCGTGCTGCATGAAGAAGCCCCAGTCGAGCAACTGCCTCAGTGTCGCCTCTGCTCCCGCAAAATGCTGCCCCAGATGACGAATCAGGAAAATGGCATTCAATGATGGCGAAGGAAGGAATATCTCGCTTTTCTCCATTGTCAATGGTTTGTCGAAAGTAGCAAGCCTCTTGAACAAAGCCTCCAGCTCTCTCGAACTATCATTCACCTTGGTATTCACGAAATCATAGTGGTTCTCCACGCTCACGCCTTGAAAAGTAAAACAAGTATGATGCTCATGGCCATCATCAATCCTGATGCCCAACCTCTCGCTAACGAGCCTGTCAGCCTCCTGCCAGCAGCTTCCGAGATAAACATCCATATCACCAACAGGCCTATGGTTTGGCTTAGGCCAATACAGGCTCATTCCATATCCCTTCAGCAGCATCATCTTGATACCGTTCTGCTGATAGAAGAAGGAAAGAGCATCTATCGACTTCCTGTGACCCTTATAGAGCCGTTCCAAGCACACCACCTGCCCAAGCCATCCCAACAGCATCGCCTTGTCAGGCCGTTGTTCCGCAGGCAATAGCTCCAGAGCATCAAAACAAATACCCTGCACCCCCTGCCTTGCCGCTTCTTCCATTACCTTTGCCCAACAGATTTCCGCCTTCAACCGCACGTCGTGTGCACCACTTACAACAGTACTGATGAGTGATAGTATTGTTTCTTGTTCAAGCGATAACAATCTAATTGCGTCCACGATATATTGATTTTAATTGTAAGCGTATCAACGTCTTTTCAGTTTATCCATATTGCTTTCAACCAATTTATCAAACGCTTAAGTAAACAAGTTTTTTTATACTCAACCATTGTCTTTTCACCATCATCCCATAATATGGTCAAATCTGATTTATGTAGATTAGAGAGATATTGAGCAAAATCGCTCCTTAACGCCCCTTTATCCCCAACAACTTTTGTTTTATCAGGATTTATTATGGGCGCAATGTATTGAATAATATATGACTGTACAAAAATTGGAGCAAAGATAGTAGTGTGAATAAATTGATTAGCCCAACAGTTAATGCCGTATATAGTTGCAAGTTGAAAAGGACTTTGCAGCCTCCAACTGGAACTGCTTTTGCTCTTCAGAAAATCCCAGGCAACTTGAGAGAATTTCTTGATTGGCACGTTTTTCTTATCCAGAATTTTGGAATATCCGATAAGACTCTTTCCTGACTCTTCGAGAATTTGCCTAACAAGAAATATCGAGGTAGGACGTATATCTCTAAAATAAAGGTCCTGAATCTTTGGAACAGTTTCAATGTATTGAATGTTCTTGCAAAGAATATATAGTTCGGAAACATGAAGATTGTTCCTTGATCCAAACCCCGATAAATAGTTGGTTTCATTTATCAACTCATCATATCTGCAAAAATACCACTCAATTTCTGCAAGCAGAGTGTAAATGATATGTTCATATCTGTCAATATATTCAACCTTAACGACACCCTTTTGTCCTTCACAATAATCCTGAATGCAGTAAAGGTTCATTCTTAGAAACTCTTTATACTCAGCCTTATTTTTAAAATTATCTTTGATAATATTCTGAACAACGGTATCTTTATTGTATTTTTTGCTATTAAGCCTATTCTTTACTCCATCGATTACAGCATCCAAAAACGTCAGATACCCCGCGTATAGAGCCTGTTTATCAGCATCTGTCTTGACAGATTTCTTGAAAGTGTCCCATGAGTTGGACATCTTCCTAAAACTATCTATCTCTGATATGAATTGTGCATCCATAAGATAAGAAGTAAATTTATGTCTTTACTTTATCTCCATCAGATAATCGTTTTTCGAGAACATTCTGCCGTATTCAGGAGCGAGCATCTGAGGGTCAAAACTCTCACCCTTTATCATCTGAATCAGAGCCTTAGGGAAGTTCACGCCAGCCTCATAGCTGAATGGGAAACCACCTCCGAAACGAGGGTTTAGTTCAAGCACGCAATAAGCACCATCGGCACGCTGCATGATGTCCACATCCAGATTGCCGATATGCCCAAGAGCCTCACCAATCTTGCGTCCCATCTCACGCACCTCCGGCAAGTCAACAGTGACAGCCTTGTCTGTCTCACCAGCACGCATGGCTAGTTTCTGCTTCACGCTTACACCAATGTTCTTCCCATTGAGGTCGTTCATGATGTCCAGACCGAACTCATTGCCAGTCAGCTTCTCCTGAATCATGATGTACTCATCACCCACGCTTGCAGTAGCCAGAATCGTCTTCTTGATCTTCTTCATCAGCAGGTTGTAGTAGATGTCCAGCTCCTCCATGTCGGCGATACTCTCAAGGCCGATACTGCCCGAACCCCAACGAGGCTTCATGAACAGCGGGAACTCAATCTCGCCCTTTGCCAAAGCCTCCTTCACGTCAGCCAGACGCACGTAGGTCTTCGGAGCCACCAGTCCCAGCGACTCCACCCACTGAGCCGTCTTATACTTGTCGAAGGCAATGTCAATCACCTGTGGGTCACTCACAATCACCTTCACACCCAACGCCTCAAACTTCGCCTTGTTCTCAGCCAAGATAGGCAACTCCAGGTCGTTCAGCGAAATCAACGCGTCAATCTTCTGCTCCTCGCAAATCTTCAGCGTGATGTTCACATACTCAGGGTCATACACTGCAGGCACCTGCAGCTTCACGTCAGCAGCCTGCAGAGCCGGAGCACTCAGCTGCATATCCGTTGCCACCACCTTGTCGCCCTCGGCCATATTCTCTTTGAAATACTTCAGCAGGTACGTTCTGCGTCCTGCACATGTAAATAGGATGTTCATTGTTATCTAAAATTTTTATCGTTCATAAATTACCCTCGGTTCCTGACTTGTGCTGAGCTAAGTCGAAGTAGCGGAGTCGAAGGATCGTTATCGTTAACGTCAACGTTATCGTCAGAGTCGATAGACTCCCACAATATCCTCCACCGTCTGCCTTCTTCTTGCCTCTACCCATTCGCCATTCTCAGGCATAAGTATTGGCTCCAAGAAGTTGATGAAGGTCGGAGTCAGACAGATGGTGTAAGCACCAACACCATTAAACTGAATGAAGTCACCAGCCTCCATTCGTGGCATCGTCACCTCCTTCAGCATCACGTCCTTCTCCATGCAGGTCGAACCTACTACATCGCAAACGTAAGTTTCGTCCGACTCCACGGCTCTATGCACCTTGTGCGGCAAGTTATTCGCGTGCATCGTAGGCTTCACGTCAAACACCGTTCCGTCCACCATCACGAAATTCACCTTGCCCACTCGTTTGTTCTGATACACCTTAGTGTAGTAGGTGAACACATTCGACACAACCGATGAACCTGGTTCTATCACTATCGTTGGTTGCTGCTTCATGAACCACTCGTTCGCCATGGCTTCATCCAGCACACAGTTGGCATAGTCTTCATACTTCGGCCTTCCTGTCAAGTCCATACCCTCAGGAGCAGCACCAAAGTAACCGCCACCGATGTCGAAATACTCCAAGTCGTTCAGCTCATATTTCTCGCACGTTGCCAACATGTGCTGAGTGATAATCTTGTAGTTCAGCACGGCTCTGTCTGATGTCGAAGTGTGACCATGCAGCGAGATGATCTTCACACCAGCCTCACGCAATCGCTCTATGTTTCGTCCGATGAGCTCCGTTGGGAAACCGAATCGTCCGAATCTCAGTCCGCATTGTATCGTGCTGTTGCCGTTCTCGTCCGTCAGGTTGATGTTGATGCGCATGCCCACCTTCAGTTCCTTCTCTGGGTGCTCCTGCTTGTACTGGCAGATCATGTCCACCTCATACTCGCTGTCCAGATTGATGATGGCTCCATGCTCCAGCGCTTTTCTGAAGATAGCCGGACGCTTGATAGGTCCGTTGAAGATCACCTTCTCAAAACCAATCTTTCTTGCCAGTTCATACTCCATCTCGCTTACCACCTCGGCCATCACACCCTCCTGCATGGCTATCTTGCAGAGGGCAGGCACATAGTTGGTCTTGAACGAATATCCTGCCTCCACCTTCTCATATCTCTTCTTGAAGGCATTCAGGAATCCGTTGATATTGCTTCTGTACTTCTCAGGATCCATGATGTAGAATGGCGCACCAAACTTCTCATCTAGTTCCTTCAGTACCTTGTGATTAATTTGTTCCATCGATTTACTTGATTCGGTCTTCCTCTTCAATGGCACCCCACATCAATTCTATAGGATTACTCTGGCATTCCGCCTTCATATCTTCACATGCAGCCTCCCAAGTCCACTGAGGCTTCCATCCGAGCACCTCTGCGCTCTTCTTTCCTGAGAGCAAAATCTGAGGAGTATCTGGCATATCGGGACGATGTGTCTTCACAGCATCCTTGCGTGCAAAAGCGGCCATGATGCCATCTACCATCTCGTCCAACGAATAAGGCTTATAACCAGGAAGGTTGAAAATGCCACAGATATTCGTTTCGGCAGCACGAACTACAGCGGCAGCAAAATCCTTGATATAAAGAAGTTCCTTCAAGCGAGAAGAATCACCATACACATCAATACCCTGACCGTTGATACAACGACGAATCATATAACGCCAAGGTAGCATTCTCTTTTCGCCATCCAGATAATACCATGCATCTGGATGCCAGCCGTAAACCATAAAGTGGCGGAAAATACAAGGCTCGAAACCGTCTGCTATTTGGCAGTGCTCTAGAATGTCACATGCAGCACGCTTGCATATTGCATATACTGCATGATCGTTGCCATTCTTAGGGAATGAACGTGTAGCATCATCATCAATAGGTTCCGTACCTCCCCAATGCTCTGCAACATCACTTGGAGTTGTGTTGAACACAATGCGCTTAGTACCATTCTGTTTCATCCAGTTACACAGATTTACAATGCCTACAACGATACTCTGAACGTAAGGCATCATATTTCTGTCGGCATGAGCAGGCATAGTACCAGCCATGTTCACCACTACATCATATTTTTGATTAGGCAACAATTCGAACGCTTCCTTCTTTGAAATGTCAAAACCGCCAACGAAGGTCATACCCTTCGATGCGAAAAAGCCGCCATCAGAGGTTCTTCTACCTACGGCTACTACATCGTAACCATTATCCTTCAGTGCCAATGCACTGTAACATCCAAGCTGGCCTGTTGCGCCAAAAACAATTGCTTTTTTCATTGTTTCTATATTTTTATTGTTAATAGTCTTTATTTGTTAATTGTTTTACCTTCTTTCATTCTGCATACATCGAGTGCTTCCACACCGGCTACCTCAACCGATTCTCTCAATAGAACAGATTTAATAGTCTTGAAGATGATACTGAGATCAGTCTTTAATGACACATTATTTACATACCATACATCCATAGCCAGTTTCTCGTCCCATGTCACTGTATTTCTACCGTGACTCTGAGCATAGCCACTAATGCCAGGTCGCACATCATGTCTATGACGTTCTTCTTCTGTGTACCAGGGCAGGTAACGTACCAAAAGCGGACGAGGACCTATCAGAGCCATGTCGCCAACTAATACATTCCAAAGTTGAGGCAATTCATCAATACTTGTCGAGCGAACAAATTTACCAACCTTTGTCAACCTAACCTCATCTGGAAGGAGTTTGCCATCAGTGTCTCGTTCGTCTGTCATTGTTTTAAACTTGACAATCTTAAAGACCTTCTCACCTTTACCCGGACGCTCTTGGAAGAAAAACGCACCAGCACCCTTATTTGCGAAGTGTAACCAGATTGCAATAATAATCAAGAACCAACCGATGCACAAAAGTGCAACCAATGCGATTGTAAAATCAATCAATCGCTTAAAAAAATGCTTATACATACTAGTTGTTATCTTTTAGAATTTCCTTATAATAATTAATCAAACAATCTTGCACGAAACTTTTCTCGAATCTCAATTCAATCATTGGTCGTGCATTCTTCTGCATCTTCTCGCGCATTGCTGTATCGGTCACCATTCGCTCCATGGCATCATAAAGCGGCTGCACAGTTCGAGGCGGAACAATAAGTCCATTCTCACCATCAACCACAATCTCTCTTGCTCCATTGATATCCGTCACGATATTAGGTAACCCCAAAGCACCGGCTTCCATTGGAGTATTTGGGAATCCTTCACGATATGAAGGCAATATGTGACAGTCTGATTTCATATATTCAATTAGTAGTTCATCACCATACTTAGCGCCACAAGCTACTATATCTGGATTTGCTTTGATTCTATCCATCGTTACCGTCTTCACGGGATCAAGATTTTCCTCAAAGTCACCAACAAGAACAAGTTTTGCGTTCTTGTACTTATCATGCAATTGCGTGAATGCCTCTACTAACTCATTGATTCCTTTGTCACCAACTATACGTCCAACAAATATAAATGTAAATTTACTATTGTCTTTTTTTACATCAACAAATCGGTTCGGGTTGAATTTAACCATATCCACCCCCCTCACGTTTCCATAGCCTAAAACTTTCATTGGCTTCTTGGTGATGCCTCCATTCTTCAAATCATTCAAAACCCCCTGCCCCTCGGGTATAATGTGTGTTGCGCAAGCGCAAAGAATTTTATCTGTCAACATAAGGATCTTTCGTGATATGCCTGTAGAAGTTGGCCAAACAAGACCTGTAAAAGTGTGGATACGAACAGGTACGCCTATAAGCCATCCGGCAGTCATGCAAAGCAAGCCAGCTTTTGGCGTCATTGAATGAATGATATAAGGTTTTTCTTTACGTAACACCTTAATCATGTTCCACAATGATTTCATATCCTTTACCAGGGATATACGCCTCTCCATTGGAACCTCCACGCAATGGTATCCCTCATCTTTTAGGGTATCGAGTTCTTTACCTGGTGACGTTAAAGCCACCATTTCAAAACCTTCATTGCGCATTCTGTTCATTATCTCTTTAAAGAATCCTATTGAGATAGATACCGTACATGCCCTAATAATTTTCTTTTTGTTTCTTTCCATATTGCGTTAAATATTTTTCAGTTCATTTTCGTTTCTATAATGCCAACGTCTCCAGAGGGAGATCCTGAGGATTCCAATCGGAGTCCAAAGCACATCGGCAGGATAGTATTTTATCAATCGCAGGTTGTGCTTCATCCATGCCCACATCAAGCCGACACGTGAAGTCTTGTATCTGCCCTCCTTCAACCTCTCGTCATGCTTACCGAAGTTGCCAGCTTGCATAATCTCATTCATCAAGAACCTTCCAGCATCCTCATCCGGCTCACACAGCAGATATTCATCCTCCAACCCAAATACCTCCTTCATTATCCACATGCTCGCGCTCGCAAAGCGCAAGAGTTTCAAATGTTTCAGGAGTTTCAGAGTTTCACAATGAAGGTTATCGTCATCAGCCTGTGCTGAGCTTGCCGAAGTATTAGCGTTCTTAGACCTTAAGATGAAATAAAGGTCTAAGAGTTGCCTCATTCCCACCCCTTCATACAGCAAATGCCAGAAGTTATGATTCATCGTCAGCACCACATTGAAGATGAAATCGGGAACAGCGAAACCAAGTTCTTCACGATAGACAATGTGTCTTGATCCTTCTTCACGAAACCACTTCTGTAGTCTCGCATTCCTCACAAGATTCCTACTCAACGAAGGACGATAATGCAGCTCAATTTCGGTATCTTGATACAACGAGAGATCCGCATGATGATAGTCATAGTAATACATCCTTCCAGTAGCACGCGCCCAATCAATAACCTTCTCAGGTTCCGCCACCATCCACATATCAATATCGCCCGATTGACGAAGCCCTGCTATAGAACAATAAAGCGAAGCAACAGCCTGTCCCTTCAAAACGCATGAATTAAAGCCATCAGTGGCCAACATCCTCTGCAGTTCAACGCATTGCCTGTTTAGGGTTTCGTTACGTTGCAGAATCTTTGCCGCCATCCCCATCCAAGTGAGATAGAGCATTTCTGGAGGGCGTTCATCCTCTGGAAGCCTCTGGACTGCAGCAAAGCAGATTCCCACAAGGCTTTGCTTCTTAGCCATGTTGTAGAGTTGCTTCCACTCATTGTCCGATGGTTTATGTATTAAGCTGTTCGCATTGTCTAACGCAATACGAATCAGTTCAAAAAACAATAGTTCTATTATCATTTATCCAGTACATCTTCAGTTTTAATAGGGTGATACTTATGTGCTTTGGCCTCAAAGATGACACCCGTTTCATTCGTTGCTTCCAGCGAGTGATAACGCCCTTGCTCAACCACCACACCTGGACATTTGCTGCCAGCCGTCATCACCACCATCTCTGTCTCTTTGCCCTCATCGTCATAGAATCGTTCAATGGCACTACCATAGATGCAGACAACCACCTCGCTCGTATCCGTATGCCGGTGAATAGCCGACTTCGTACCGGGCAAAAGCACGTTAAGCATCCTCTGCCCATCCTCCTCCTCGCTGTCACGCAGATCATAATTCATACGCAACCGAGGTGACTCCGCAGCCAACTTTGCCACCAAGTCAAATAGTTGTTTATCGAGTTTCATTTTCTTAATCCTGCTTAAATACCGTTGTAATAAGCTCTATATTCTTATCAATACTTGTCTTGACTTGTTCTGGAGTTACAAAAGTCGTAATACCAGTTCTAAGGCAAAGACGCAGTAAGAGAACCCACAACAACGAGTATGTTACCATAAGCAGATAGTAGAAATGGTGATATGTTTTCAGCGAGGCTCTATCGCTTTTGAAGTGTGAGAAGTTATCACCGTGGAAACGCTCATTGCGAGCTGTGTAAAGCAAACAACTTACTACAATTCGTAATCGTGTCCATTCATCAAAAGGATCAAACGTTTTATCAGCAAACACAAGTTCTTTACCCCTCAATATATCCCTAATCTCTTGAGCGGATTCGAATTGATGCTTTGCATCATCTTCGGGAGCATATTTTTCTGCGAATCGATTATACATCTCCTCACCTATGATTTCCTTTGTCCTACGCTGAATTTCACCATAGTGCGATTGAACCTCTAATCCTCTATGGTGGAACCATCGTGCGTATGCAAATCTGGTAACACTCAAAGGCATCACATTAACGAATTCAAAAAGAGATGTTTTTAAATCCGGATAGTCTTTCAAAAGCGCAGGAAGTTCCTGTGTAAATATATCATTGATTATAGTATCAGTATTCCCTTTCCTGCCTTCCCACAAACGTACATTATACAGTTTCATTGACAGCTCTAATGCACTCCAAGCCTGATCAAATGCAGAGTCGGGATGATATGGCAATGAATCATATATATCTGTAATAATTGAATGTAGCTTATTCAACTGAGCATCTCTAAAGAGTACCTCAGTCGCATTATCCACATGTAATCGTACACCTTCAAATATTTGATTCTTGCCAATCTCAGAAAGTCTTGTTTCAAATATGCGCTGAGCTTCTTCTTTCCATGGATTAGCAGCCCACTTATTGTTATAAAGAACTCGTTTTCTTGTAAACGCAAGCTCCTGTTTTTCTTCTACTGATAATACCTTTACTTCCATATTCTTTGAAGCATTGTGTTAAATATTATAGTGATTTCCATAATGTGAAGCAATTGAATGTAAGTCATGAATGCTACATCCATGAGTGGTAATTCAATCTTCACTCCCCTATTATCTTGATCCTCATAACGACACGTTTGAGTTTCCGAATCAAACTCCCAATCATCATGAGTTTCACTATTCCTAATCTTATTGTCAAGAGAACCATTGAAATACTGAGAATAGACTCCATCTTTGAAAATCAAACCTATTCTTGCGCCAACAGTTCTATCGACAAAATCGGAAAGCGTGTAAGAGAGTTCCTCGCCAAATTTATTTGAGTCACATCGAAACAATTTATTAGACATTCCAACAAAAGCAGGTAGTATTTTCTCTAATACTTCAAAGCCGTTACGATAATCATTATTAACCTCCTCGTGACTGATTGTCATAAGATACAATTGTTTTTGATGAGGAATCTCATATTCTCCAGTTACACCATAGAACATGGCAGGAAAGTACTTCTCAACTTTTCCAACCATTTGGGCTATGTGCTTGAAAGCCCTTTTTGTCATCCAGTCTTTGATGTTCCCAAACTTGTCCAGTTCTTGTTTAAGTAACGAGATTTCCTCTATAGGTGCGCCCTTTGCATAAGCTAATAGTCCAATGAATAAATGACCATACGGTTCACTTTTGAATGTTGGAGGAACCAGATTTCTGTAGCAGACGTCCACCATGCCACTATATTGACCTACACAGTCTTTATATGACTGGATACCTCTTTGCTGCCCCTTCAAATTGAACACCTGCATTACTTTTCTTGCATAAGCCTCAGGTTTCATGTTGGTTTTATTCAAAAGGGGTAAGAGTTCCGTCAGAGACTTACGGTACTTAAACACATTTGACAGAATGTGCTCAACCACAGCCCTTTGCCCTTGGATGCACCTAAAATCGGATTCTGGGTATAATCTCGACAAATTGAAAAAAGGAGAGAAAAAGGCTATGCGACCACCACGATCCGTTTTATTCAGATACATTTCTTTGGTAATCGGTAAGCACGAAGAATACCCGATCAAATACGCTTCTTCATCTAATTCTTCCTGAGTATATTTGCGATTGACACCCTGAGCACCAAAAGTAAGGTGTATTCTATCACCACACTCTGGACATTGGAAATCAAGATTCCAAGGGTATAATCTGACTGTCTCATCCATTTGATATTTGACATGAAAATGTTCATCGCAAACATCACATTGTATCATTATTCCTTGTACCATATATCGTTTGTATAGATTTAACACTTAACGTTAACACTTGCCGAAGAGCTGCTTTACTCTTGCGAGGGTGGTGTATTGGGCAGCGGTGCCTTTGTAGATGGTGGTGAAGTCTTGCCAGTTGTTGAGGATGTGGGTGCGGACTTGCTCGGCTGCTTCCATGGTGGTTGTACGTATTAGAAGAACTTCACCTTTCGCCATCGGTCGCCAATGGGTAGAGCATCTCCTAGAATACTGATTGTTTTTGATATGGGAGCACACAGATTTAGCCACTACAAGATTCACGTTTCCTTCAGGCAAAACAGTAATAGCCGCCAAAACCAACATTTCTAAAATAGAAATACCCTCGACCCTCAACATCTTATCAAGAAATGAGAGGGTTTATTCTTATTTATCCTGCTCCATCCAATCTATTTCGTCTTGTGTAAACGAATACAAATCTAATAAAGATGCTCTTAATTGTGATAGCTCGTCCTGGTATTCGGCATGTCTTTGAAGAAAGCGACAGAAAGTCATGGTCAAGCCTTTGTCAAGATTGTCTTCGTGTAATTTCTTTAACCAATTATGAGTTATCTCGATATGACCGAGTTCTTCCATACACAAGGCCCAATATGCAGTCTCGGAATAGTAACTTCTATTTCCACTGTAGATGCAATCCTCGATGAGAGAAGCGAAGACGCCGGAAGTTCCTGTTATTTGTTTTTCAATCCTAAGAATATACCATAATAGTTCCGAATACTTATGCTCACAAACTAACGTGTTCAAAATATCCGCGTTCTCAACATCTAAAGAAGCACTTTTCATATAAGACGCAAGAACCATTAACAGCTGACTTTCAAAGAATTCATTATAGTTCACCCAGTTTCCAAAATGTATGTCATTGCCACAGAACCATCTGCTTGACAATGCTATTTCTGTTGCGAGACGAAGCTTCAAATCACCAACCTTATTACAATAATCTATAATCCGTGCATCAACTATTGGATTCTGTTGATATGCATAAATGCTGGTCTGACTATTAATACAGGCTTTGGCATTTATCACCGCTCCATAGAGCACATGGGGTTCATATTTACTTATTGCTAGCTCTTCGATAAGTTTCTTCATTTCGCCTTTGACATCAAATACAGCGCTACCAGCTATTGAGTACAAAATGAAACGATGAGATCGCTTATCCTTTCGCCACAAAACTCTCCACAACTTAATAAAGAACAAACAATTCTTTTCTGGATAGCCATGCCTTATGCTATAGAATATGTCAGCATACGTGGTCAATTCGTCGTAAGAAAGATCATCAGCACAGAACCGTGATAGAATGAGCTTTTTGAGAAGCTGATACTGACAACCTTTTGCTTTGAAAAGTGTATTGCGGACTTTTTCCATTGCAAGATCAAAGGATACCATCCCATGCTCTTTGATGACCTTGATTGCTTCTTCTAATGTTATTGTATTGGTAAAATAATTGGAACTAACCTGATTCGTTTCATCATTATAGAAATTCAACACCCCTTTATCCTCAACCCACATATCGTAGAACGTTTGTCCTTTAATGGCAAGGTGCTGTAGTAAGAAGTGTGAATCCAAGACATTTCGCAATGTCTTATACATACAGTCATATAGCCTGTAAAGTTTACTGACATCAAAGCCTGAAAGCCTAGTATTAATATCCGAAAGGTTAAGAGTAGAATCTAAATGAGCACAAGCTGTATTTCGTATGTCTTTTGCAGCGACAATAGTTGCAGAATATATAGGTAAGCTTTTAAGTTTATCAAAATACTTCTTAATCTGGTTTCGCGTAGCATCGTCTTTTTCTGCCTTGAACATTTCATACAACAACTCATCAAGACCCTTATCATATTGTTGAGCAGTATCTGACGAAGCCGGATTGAACAAGTTATCATGATAGTTCATAATCCAACAAATAAGCATGCGCTTTAACATGAGTTGGATATTGGTATCTGTATATACCTTATTATAAAGTGTATGTGCAAGATCGACAAAGGTTTCTATCGTTAAAAGTTTTTGAACCTTTTGTTGTGCTGGTGAACAGAAGAAAACACCAACTGCATTTTTCTGAGACAAATGGAGAGCGCTCGTACTCAACAAAACCCTATCACTATTGTTTAGGAACTGGCATACATCTATAAGAGTCTGTTTATCTATAACAGATAAAGAGACTATATCTGGTTCAACATCCTCTGTATGAGTCGCTATCTGATAAAATATAGTCGCATCATCCAACATCTCTTTCAGTTTATCAAATGTGATTGTCTGAAAGATAAGATTTCTCTCGACTATATCGCCAAGATTCCTGTTTTCGGTTTCTTCACTAACTTCGATCGATTGGAAATGACCACCCAACTTATTTCTGGCATCCTGCCATCTCTTCTCGTATTCTTCTTTTATAGGATCAGTGTATGCCTTGTTGGGATGGTGGTTAGGGTAATCTGGCATACAATGATAGACATCGTCCAAGCGGATAGATGCATATATACAAAGCATTCGAGCAGTTATACTATCAGTTTGTTTTTCTGCAAGAAGCTCCTTGATCCACGAAACCTCTTGCAGGCACAACTGTAACTTTTCCTTTGTCTTCTCCTTCATATAGTGTTAACGTTAACTGTTAATTTTATCTTATTCTTGCTTTCTCCGTCCACCAGTATGTATGCTCAAATCCCTTGCATTCGCAATCTCCTCAAACATCACACGCTTCCACTCTTCAAGTGTACCCTCATTAATCTTCTTACGAGTGTACTTGACTTTGTGCGATAGTCGGGTATGCTTGTCAGGAAAAAGATGATGCTCCTCAACGTACGCTCTGAGCTCATCACAGAAGGTTATGAAGTTTTGATCGTTCTTGCTCGCCATCCATCTTACCCCTCATACCCATTAGGGTTGTTCTTCTGGAAGTTCCAGCTGTCGCGACACATCTCTTCGATGCCGAACTTAGCTTCCCATCCCAGTTCTGCCTTTGCCTTAGCAGGATTGCAGTAGCAGGTAGCAATATCGCCAGGGCGTCTGTCCTTGATAACGTATGGCACCTTCATGCCGTTCACTTTCTCGAATGCCTTGACCACATCAAGAACGCTATATCCATGGCCAGTACCCAGATTATAGATGGCAAGACCCTTGTTCTCCTGAATAGCCTTCAATGCGCATACATGACCGCAAGCAAGGTCAACCACATGGATGTAGTCGCGTACACCTGTGCCATCATGTGTGTCATAATCATTACCGAACACACCCAGCTCCTTACGCATACCGATTGCAGTTTGAGTGATATAAGGCATGAGGTTGTTAGGAATGCCATTCGGATTTTCACCAATCAGACCGTTTTCGTGTGCGCCAATAGGATTGAAATAGCGAAGAAGAACAACGTTCCATTCGGAATCTGCCTTCTGCACGTCCATCAGCACCTGTTCCAGCATAGACTTTGTCCAACCGTAAGGGTTAGTGCATTGACCCTTGGGACAATCCTCTGTAATAGGAATGATTGCAGGATCACCATAGACAGTTGCAGAAGAAGAGAAGATGATGTTCTTACAGTTGTGCTTGCGCATTACATCAACCAGCACGAATACGCCATTCATGTTGTTCTCGTAATACTCCAGAGGCTTTGCTACCGATTCGCCAACTGCTTTGAGACCAGCAAAGTTGATGACTGCATCAATCTTGTGGTCGGTGAAGACCTTGTCCATAGCCTCACGATCACGCACGTCTGCTTCCACGAAAGGAACTTCCTTGCCAATAATCTTGGCAACTCTACGAAGTGCCTCTGGCTGAGAGTTCACGAAGTTATCTACTACGACCACTGAGTGGCCAGCTTTGTCAAGTTCAATGATGGTGTGGCTACCAATATAGCCAGCACCTCCGGTAAGAAGGATGTTCATAGTTATTTTGAAAGTTCTTTATACACCTTATTATAATTCTCTGCCATGGTGCTAATATCGTACTGCATAGCACGTTCCTGACATTTTCTTACGACCTCAGCTCGATATTCTTCGTCTGTTGTTAGTTTCAAAATGACATCAGCGAGCGCCTTATCATCACCATGAGGGAAGAGAACGCCATATCCCTTCGTCACCTCGCGAAGTCCTTCTACATCGCTTGCTACAAAAGGATTGCCGGATGACATACCTTCAACATTCGATAGCGACAAACCTTCTCGATGGCTGGACATCACAATCACATCAGATGATTTCAGGATATTCGGCACATCATTGCGCAAGCCCAAAAGGTGTACCCGTTCCTTCAATCCCAATTCTGCAATTAGAGCCTCCAACTCCGGACGTTTTTCTCCATCGCCCACCAATGCCAAATGATAGCTTTCTGGAAGATGCTTCAAGGAACGAATAACCGTAGGTTGGTCTTTCTCATATCTGAAACCAGCAACCATCGTGATAATCTTACAACCAGGGAAGCCGAGATCTATTGCTTTTGCATTCACAAAACGGCTCACATCAATACCATTCAGGACAGTTGTGATTGGGAAATTTTCACCTATATAGTTACGAAGACTCTTTTCTGACGGTTCTGCAATGCAGATAATCTTGTCATACTGCTTGTACATCCACCTATCGATATACCAGAAGATTCGATAGTTTCTTCTGCGTGTTGATGTGGAATGCTCTGTGGTAACAAGGATATTACGCTTTGTTTTCACAAGAGCAGCGAACATCTGACAAGCAGTATTGTGTGTATGTACCACATTAAATTCCTTCATCAACTTCTTGAGTCTGGCTATGTGCTTATAACTATACACGCCCTCTGTTTCCGAGAAGCCGTGGATCTTGATACCGGCCGCCTCAAGCTGATTGTAGAATGCAGTCTTCTTACAGCTGAACACAGCAATCTCCACCTCATTACCTAAATCTCTCAACCGCGGTAGCAAATCTACCATCAAGTGCTCGGCGCCTCCAGTTGAAAGCGTTGTTATTACATGTAGTATTTTCATAACTCTATACTGTTTTTTCAATATAAAATTCCACACCATCCATTGATAAAACCTTTGCAGGAATACCACCTACACAGGCTTCGTCTGGTATGTCGTTTGTAACGACGGCATTTGCACCTACGCAAACGTCATTTCCGATAGTAACTGCACCTACAACCTTGCATCCTGGGCCGAGGTAAACGCAATTTCCAATAGTGGCAGCACCTTTACGTTTACCACGATTCGCTGCACCCACACAACACCCTTGGGAAATATTTACATTCTCTCCTAATACGGCATTAGGTGAGACTACGATAGTACCGAAATGGCCAATATAGAAACCTTTTCCTATTTGAGTTTTCCAAGAAATCTGGATACCGGACTTATATGAAAGATGCTTTACTCTAAATATAGACCATGCGTAAAAAGGCAATGCCCATTTGCGTGTCATAAAATACGTACATAAGCGCATCCAAACTGTATATCTAAAACCAATAGTTATGATATACAATTTCAAAAAGGAAACCCAACTATAATTTCCATTGTATCTGTATGCATCAGACCATATATAGTCCTTGCATTCGCGGAAAGAATTAAAATGTATCATTTCTCAATAATCGTTTTGTACGCATTTACAATCTGCTTTGCAGCAGACTTCCATGAATAAGGGCTGTCATCACTATATTTTTTCCTAATATTAGTCTCTATACCAAATAGCAAATCTTCGTTTAGAAGTGTCTCTATTCCTGTCTTTAGAGCATTGACGTCATTTGCCTCTACTACCAATCCGGTTATTCCATCTTCAACCTCCTTGGGGAGATCGCCAACTCTTGTTACCAAGATGGGTTTATTAAAGGCAAAAGCAGACATAACGCAACCACTTTGGGTTGCAGAGCGATATGGCAAGACAACATATGTCGAGTGATATATCAAAGAGGCTAATTCTGAATTTTCAATATATCGATTCAGCATTATTACACCTTCTTCCTCTAAGGGCTGTTCGCACTCTAATATCCCTTTACCTGCAATGACTAATTTTACTCCATTATCAAGCAAGTTACTTGCTTTATATGCTTCTATCAAGAGTTCTACTCCTTTATATCTAGTAATCCGTCCAAAGAACAAAATATACTTACCATACTTATTCTCAATGGGCTGATATTTGGTAAGGAAGTCGTATGTACTTAATCTTGAGAAAAAGATTTTTTCTTTTGATATGCCTGTATATTTTACATAATCATCAAGCAAAGCATCACTTAATAGCAGTTTATTATCAAAGACTCTCTGATACACGTTTAAGCGCATCTTTTCCAGGATTGAAGGCTTATCATGCGGAATTGGATCATGAATTGTCATAATCCTATGAGGATAACACCGTAATTTGGGTAAGAGTGGAAGAAGTTCTTTTGAGTACGTTGTATTGTGGACAATATCATAGTTGCCATTTCGCATAAAAGACTTGATGAGATGCGATAACTTAATAATATTTGAAATATTTCCTGATGGACAAATTGCGAGATTCCACCTCTTTAAGTCTATCATATCCTTATACTGCCGCATGTCATCAAAGTTATCTGCATTAACAAATTGAGCAGATTTCCCTATATAGTTTATAGAAAAGGCCGAGGAACGCCAATTGGATGGATTTACTATTTCAATAACATCCAGCTCGACATATGCCGACAGTTCTCTTATTAAGGAAATCTCCAAATCAAACAGCGGTGGAGCGGTTATATAGAGTATTTTCATCATTTTCGCGCTTATTAAGATTTATTATATTGTTCGAAAAAATAAGAAACATTAGCACATAGAGCAAATTTCTATTAAACAGAACTTGATCAGACAGAAGAACGCCTAATGCAATAATAATAAAACCTATGTCTGATTTATATGTCTTTATCGTTCTAAATAAATATCGTATAAAATACAGCAACCCCCACAGGCCATAGCTAATAAGCATATAAATCACAGCATTAGCATAAGCAGCATTTACCTCTTTGCCCCAGTCTGTATACAAATGAACCCCATGATAGTTGAGAAGTTCGCCCAATTGGTTTAGACCGATACCTGTAATCCATTGGAACAAATCAAAAAATCCTAAATACGCCAAGGGACCTAAAAATCTATTCTCTTGCATATCAGTATTATTTAATTTCTCAATATTGGAGAGCAGCACTTCAGAAAAAAATTGGTTAACAAAATAATATCCAATAGCAAATAAAATTGCTAATAGGATCAATTTCCATTTTGCAACACCTCTTGTTACCATAAAGGCGATAAGTAGTATAGCTGTAAGAATCAATCCTGTTGTAGAACCCGAAAAAAGGATTCCAAGTGCAAACAACACGGATAGAGTAAAGTTATATCTCTTTAATGAAATATAAAAGATTGGGAGCAAATATATTGATAGGTGAGCCGGTTCTGTAAAAAATGCGCTAGCACGACTAAAATCGAATGTGTCTAGGTCTCGATTGACGACCAAACCTGGAATAAAGAAGTCTTGAATATAAGTCCCGGTGAATATTAGCATAAAGCGTTGATATAAACATATCGAAGCTGCTGCTATTCCTACGACATATAATCCATAAACAAGAACCTTGAAATTACAATTTGCTGTAAATATTATATAAGCAAAAAAGAACACCATTATCGCAATATAGTTATTTACAAACAATGTAATGTCATAAAAGCTAGTACTAATGCTATTATAGACAGCCGATATAAAACCAATTATTGTAATAGTTACAAACCATTTGAGTTCGTTACGTCTTAGTTGAAAGCTATAAGTGTAAGTATTGGCTATAAAATTAGCTATCAGCATTAAGAACACTATAATCCAATTTAACGAAATTCCATTTGAAAGTTCATAT
>NZ_NPJM01000050.1:0-20580 GCF_002251455.1 Prevotella sp. P4-51 | reverse complement strand
CGCTGGTGGTGGAGGTGATGGGAAGGGGGATGGGGATGGCTTCGGGGGGTATGCCTTAGGCCTCGCCGCTGGTGGGGGCAATGGGAGGTATCATGCGCTGGTCCTCAGCGGTGCCGAGGTCAATCCGCCCGAAAGTCTGCTCGTACTTTAGCACATTCTCTTGCAACGCCATGAGCAGGCGCTTGGCGTGCTCGGGCGCCATAATCATCCTGCTTGCCACCTCGGGCTTGGGCATGCCCGGCAATGCCTGCGCGAAGTCTATCACGAAGTCACTGTGTGAGTGGTTAATCAACACCAGGTTGGCATAGATGCCTCGAGCCACCTCGGGCTTAATGTCCAGTTGCAGCTGCATGGTCTGCTCGTTATTCTTTTGGTCCATAATTCTTCTATATATATAATAAGGTATAGCAACCAGCCTTCCGAGCTATCGGTTCGGGCTGTGCGCCCACAAAATTACGGCATAATCGTCAAACCACCAAGGTTTCGGCGGAAAAGATTAGAACTTCGGGCGTCACGCCATTGACCTGCACAGGTTTCGGAAGATGCTCCTTCGGGGTGAAAAGGACTTGGGGTGTGGCGGAGATGGACAGCAAGAACGCGGAGGTGGTTATATCATTTGTGGAGGTCATTATAATCTTCACAAAGGTCATCATAATTTTTGTGGAGGCCATTATAATTTTTGTGAAGGTCATCATAATTTTCGTGGAGGTACCCTCCAGCGGCGTGGAGATGGTCATAATTTTCGCAGAGATGGTCATAAATATTGTGGAGGTGAGCACGGCGTGAAGGGAGGGGTAAGAATAAAAAAACGGGAAAAACTATAAAAATTTTATCACTATTTGTAGGTATGTCAGAATTAAGTTGTAACTTTGCAACCAACATTAGTAGGTATTCTATCGTGCATAGAGAACAGCCTATGGTGCAGAGGAAACTGCCATAGCGCGCTGAGAACTGGCTGTAGCGCAGCGGAAAGGAGCTGTGGCGCATGGCGAACTGGCTGTGGCGCTGAGCAAACGAGCTGTGGTGCATGGAGAACCTGCTATGATGTATTGAGAACAAGATTATTAACAATATAAAATTAAAGATTATGGCATACGTAATTAGTGACGATTGTATCGCTTGCGGTACATGTATCGATGAGTGTCCTGTAGGCGCTATCTCTGAAGGCGAAAAGTATTCTATCAACCCCGACGCTTGTACAGAGTGCGGCACTTGCGCAAGTGTTTGCCCCAACGAGGCTATCAGCCTGGGCGAATAATCGCATAGAGACAACACAACGATTTAGAGCGACACTCTCCAGCAATGGGGCGTGTCGCTTTTTTGATTGCTACGATTATGGAATTCCTTCAACTTACCGAGAAGCGCTTCTCCGCAAGACGCTTCACTGACGAGGCTGTCGCCCAAGCCGACCTCGACTACATCATGGAGTGTGTGCGCATGGCTCCCTCTGCCTGCAACCGCCAGCCGTGGCACTTTGTCATCGTGGAGAGCGATGACGCCAAAGCCCGTCTGCGCCGATGCTACGACCGCGAATGGTTTGCCACTGCCCCACTCTACATCGTCTGTCTGAAGAACACGGAAGAAAATTGGGTGCGCGCCGAAGACAGCCACGCCCACGGCGACATAGACCTCGCCATAGCCACCGAGCATCTCTGCCTGGCTGCCGCCGAGCGCGGTCTGGGCACCTGCTGGGTATGCAACTTCAATGTGGCTCTCACCCGCGAGCTGTTTGCCCAAGCCCCGATGGAGCCTGTCGCCATCATCCCTATCGGCCACATTGCCGACGACTGTCAGCAGCCCGAGAAGAAGCGCAAGAGCATCGACGAAATCGTGAGCCGCGTCTAAGTTGCCGGCTGCGACCGAGCCGAGGACGACTGAGAACGCCACTGGGGCGACGATGATGCCGCTGATGCCACCGCCGGCACCTCTGCCCCAGCCCCCTCTCTCCCCACAAACGCACATCGCCCCGCCCACATATCTCTATATGGGCGGGGCGATGCCATTGACGGGTATCAGTGGATGCGTGGGCTATGCCACAGTCGAGTCTTTGTCGAGGACCTCGTACTTGGAG
Organism: Prevotella sp. P4-51; assembly: GCF_002251455.1. Classification (NCBI taxonomy): domain Bacteria; kingdom Pseudomonadati; phylum Bacteroidota; class Bacteroidia; order Bacteroidales; family Prevotellaceae; genus Prevotella; species Prevotella sp. P4-51. Next base: position 18,509 of record NZ_NPJM01000050.1, on the reverse strand, counting down.
TGCTTGCTGATATACTCGGGCACGATGTGCTTCATCTTAGCCACCGTAGCCATGTCGTCGTAACCGGCAGCGATGTCGTTCAGCTCTTCGATCTCGCGCTCGGCGTCCTCATATTCATAGCTGCGCACCTGGGCGATACGTATCTTCTCGTGGAATGAAGGCAGCGTGTTCTCGTTCTCGCTGAGCACCTCTTCGTAGAGTTTCTCTCCGTCGCGCAGTCCGGTGAACTGTATCTCCACATTCTTGGCGCCGCTGAGCTGTATCATTCGGCGTGCCAGGTCGGCTATCCTCACGGGCTCGCCCATGTCGAAGACGAATATCTCGCCACCCTTGCCGTGGGTACCGGCTTCGAGCACCAGCTTGCAGGCTTCGGGGATGAGCATGAAGAAACGGATAATCTTGGGATGGGTCACCGTGAGCGGTCCGCCCTCTGCCAGCTGCTTGCGGAAGAGAGGGATGACAGAGCCGTTGGAACCGAGCACATTGCCGAAGCGCGTGGTGACAAACTGGGTGACACCCTCTATCTTGCCCTCCTTGATGGCCTTGTCGAGGCTCTGCACATAAATCTCGCAGATGCGCTTGGAACAGCCCATCACATTGGTGGGGTTGACCGCCTTGTCGGTGGAAATCATCACAAACTTCTTGACGCCGTACTTGACACTGAGGTCGGCTATCACCTTGGTACCCCACACATTGTTCTGCACACTCTCGCTGGGGTTGTCTTCCATCATGGGCACATGCTTGTAGGCTGCGGCGTGGAACACGTAGTCTGGGCGGAACTCACTGAAGATTGCCTCCATGCGGTCTTGCTTGCAGATGCTTGTCACCACGGTGTGCGCCAAGATGTCGGGATAGTCCTTTTTCATCATCAGACGGATGTCGTGCTGTGGCGTCTCTGCCTGGTCTATGAGCATCATCTCTGCGGGATGGTAGATAGCTATCTGTCGCACCATCTCGCTGCCTATCGAGCCAGCCGAACCGGTGATGAGCACCTTGCGGCCGCTGAGCAGCTTGCCCACACTGTCCATGTCGACCTTGATTTCTTCGCGTGGCAGCAAGTCCTCTATCTTCACCTCTCGCATCGACACCTTCATCTGTGTCTCGCCATCCTTGTCCCACTTCTCTGTGCTCTGGGCGACGTATATCTTAAGTCCTGCCTCGATGAAGAGGTCTTGCAGTTTGCGGTTCTTCAGGAAGAGGTCGTGCTTGAGCGGACTCACCATCACTGCCTCTATCTTGCGCTTGCGTATGATGGCAGCCAGGTCCTCTCGGGTCGAATAGATGTGTCGTCCCATGAGTCTTTCCTTGTAGTGGGGCTTGCTGTCGCCGATGTATCCGTCGATGACAAACTTGACGGGCTTGGTGTTCAGCGCCTCGTTGGTGATGGCTATGGCTCCGGCGTGGGTTCCGTAGATGAGGGTGCGGCGTGCGTGGTCGCCCACGAGAGCATTCTCAAACACCATCTTGATGATGATGCGCGAGATGCACAACACGGTGAGTATGCCGCCAAAGATGGCTATCAGCTTACGTCCGGTGAAGGCATAGAAGACATTCTCCCAACCGTAGTTGATGACTGCATAATTGAACGCAAGATAGACAAAGAACGCCAGAAGCGTGGAGTAGGCTATGCGCAACAAGTCTACAAACTGCGAAAAGCGCAGTATGCCCGAATAGGTACGAAAGACACGGAAGCCCACGACATTGGCGGCGCAGATAGCCAGCAATGAGGGGAACAGCAATGACCACTCGTTGAGGATATCCTGCGCACTATGGCGCAGCCAGATAACGAACAGAGCGCTGAAGAAGCACAGCACGACATCAAAAATCACAACAGCCCAGCGGGGTAAGGCTGACTTGCGAAAATACCAGTTGTAAATTTTGCCCAGCATGATGATTATTATAATTCTTCACATCGGTAATTCCCCTAAGGGAAATCTCTTTCATTCTCGTTTATGCGGAAAACGTCGTCCTTCATGGTCCGCCATTTCGGACGGATTACCCGCATCGGGTTAGTCTAAGTAAACAAACAGTGCAAAAGTAACAAAAATTATTAACAATGTAATCATAATTCTTTAATATTTTTACATTTTACCTCAAAAAAAAGCCAAACGGGGGGGGTAAAACACCCCTGCTGGCGCAAAAATCACTCCCAAATATATAAATATGCCGTTTGCCGTGTTACCAGATGACTGCTCTCAGTCTATGGTCTTTTACAAGGCATCTTTTGTTTGTTTTGTTATTCGCAATAGCTCGTTATTACTCATTAAAAGCCAAAAGTATTTGCATTTCCTGCTGTGAGTAACGCCTTCGGCTAAGCGCAACACTTACAGCGTTGCATTTCTTTTTTGTATGTATACCCAGGGTAGAGGCGCTGCGCACCTCAACCCTGGGCTGGGGAATCGCAACTCCTACAGAGTTGCCGGGGGTGCGTACCGTCTTCCTATATGAAGGGTCAAACATATTTGGCAGTAATTGGCTAACCATGATGGATGGTATGCACCCAAGGGTGGAATGATGTTTGCCCATGATGTGTTGTGCGCATACAATGATGGGGTAGCCCATGGTGGATGGTACGCAACCTTGGCAACTCTGAACCAACGGTCACCGGCGTGGCGCAGTGCGCCACGGAAAGGTAATGGAGTTGTGATTACATAGCCCTGGGTTGTGGGCGAAAGCACGCTACCCAGGGTAAGATACCCCCACTAATATAGCAACGCTGTAAGTGTCGCGTTTAGCCGCAGGCGTTACCCCGACAGGACTTTTGCCAGCAATAAGCCAAACTAAATCCACTCTAAAAGCAAAATCCAAGCAAGCCCTAATGGCCGTTTGGGGATAAAGGACATACCCCTGACCGCCGTAGCCACCCTACCCTGCCCGGGAGTCTACTCCCGTCTGTCTACCGTGAGCAGATCAGAGGCTGGCAGTAACCATCACCACCGTCCGAACACGCCCAAATCGCCCCGCCACACGAAAAAAAGCGGCGCAAAGCCAAGCGTAAGTCAAAAAATATTCCTACTTTTGCACCGAGGCGAGGCTCGCCGAGCCACCATGCGCCTTGCAATCAACTAAACGACATTACAAATATGAAGAAAACCCTTTTGGCTCTCGTCCTCCCCGTCGCGCTGGCGATAGCGGGCTGCCGGTCCCACTACGAGGTAAGCGAGATTACGCGCTCGCGCATCCTGATAGACAGCCGGTACGACACCCAAGACACCGAGGCGCACAAGTTTCTGGCGCCCTACACCCACAAAGTCGATTCGCTCATGAGTCCGGTGGTAGGCACCGTCGCCCGCGACCTGACCGTGCGCCGCCCCGAAGGCGCGCTTTCCAATCTACTGAGCGACATACTGATATGGGGCTCAGCCCGCTTCGGCGAGCATCCCGACTTTGCCGTATACAACATGGGCGGTATCCGCGCCTCGCTCGCCAAGGGCAAGGTGACCATCGGCGACGTGGTCGATGTGGCCCCCTTTGACAACAAGCTGTGCCTGCTCACCCTCACCGGCGCCCAGGTGACCCGCCTCTTCGAGCAGATAGCAGCAGTAGGCGGCGAGGGAGTGAGCCACGAGGTGGCACTGGTCATCAGCAGCGACCACAAGCTGGTTTCCGCCACCGTGGGAGGCAAGCCCATAGACCCCAATGCCTCTTACCGCATAGCCACCCTGGACTATCTGGCCCAGGGCAACGACAAGCTCGACGCCTTCAAGCAGAAGACGCAGCTGGTGTCGCCACAGACCGAAGAGAACAACGTGAGATATATCATCATGGACTACTTCCGCACCCATGGCACGGTCGACGCTGCCATTGAGGGGCGTATCAAGGTCCAGTAAACATAGGAGAAGACTTATGAAACGCATCATGATACTGGCTGCCGCCATCGTCGTATGTACCGCAGCCGCAGCCCGCAAGACGGTGACCATCACCATCATGCACACCAACGACACCCACAGCTGCATCCTGCCGCTCAACCCCAACCTCGCCGATACCGCCGTGGCAGGCCGTGGCGGCTTTCTGCGCCGCATCGAGATGCTGCGCCAGGAGCGGCTCAAGGACCCCGACCTGCTGGTCTTCGACAGCGGTGACTTCTCGCAGGGCTCACCCTACTACAGCCTCTTCAAGGGCGAAGTGGAGATAGAGCTGATGAACCGTATGGGCGTCAACGCCTCGACCATAGGCAACCACGAGTTTGACTTCGGCGTGGAGAATATGGCACGTCTCTTCGACATGGCCAAGTTCCCCGTGCTCTGCGCCAACTATCGCTTCACGGGCACACCGCTCGAGGGCAAGGTCGAACGCTATCGCGTGTTCCACGTCAAGGGTGTGCGCATCGGCGTGTTCGGCATCGACCCCAAACTCAAGGGTCTCGTGGACGACAAGAAGATAGGCGGCGTGGAATACCTCGACCCCATCGCCACCGCCAACGAGATGGCGCAGCTGCTGCGCACTCGCGAAGGCTGCGATGTAGTCATCTGCCTGTCGCATCTGGGTTGGCTCGAGCGCGGCATGAGCGACCAGGAGGTGATAAGCCACTCGCGCGGCATCGACCTGGTGCTGGGCGGCCATAGCCACACCTACTTCCAGACGCTACGCTATGTCAAGGACCTCGACGGCCGCCAGGTACCCGTAGACCAGAACGGCAAGCACGCCATCTATGTAGGCAAGATAGAACTGAAGGTGAAGCGCAAGTAATCACAGCGACCATCTACCACAAAGCCCTCGACGCTATCGGCGTCGAGGGCTTTGTCATTGATGATGGGGATGATTTACTTGAGGTGCTTCTTGAGCTGCTTGCCCAGCAGGGTGTAACCCTTCTCGTTGGGGTGCAGTCCGTCCTTCATGAAGCAGGTGGGGTCAATCTTGCCCGAACCGTCCTTGAGAGTCAGGCAGTCGGTGAGGTCTACGAGTTCGGTCTTGTCGTCTGCCACAAACTTCTGCTCGAGCAGCTGGTTGATGCGTGCCACCTTGACCTCACGGTTCTTGGCGGGATAGACCTTGAGCACGTGAATCTTGGCCTGGGGCTGGCGCTCACGGATGAGGGCTGTGAGGTCAACGATACCCTGTGCTATCTCCTCCTCGGTGTTGACATAGTAGTTGTTGATACCGATGAGCAGACAGATGTGCTTGGGTTTGCAGCCCTCGAGCTCTCCGTGGTAGATACGCCAGAATACGTTCTCTATACGGTCCCATCCGAAGCCCATATTGGTAACGCGGCGCTTGCCGAAGGTCTTGCCCCAGGCGGCTCCGCCATTGTTGACACCGTTGACGGGATTGCCGCCCCAGAAGTGGGTGATAGAGTTGCCGATAAGCAGTATCTCGGGGTCGGTAGTGTGGTTGAGCTCGACCACCTGGTTATGGCGCACGCGCCATTCATAGCATCCGTCGCGACGCTGTGTGACGGGAGGGAACACCTTGTTGGGTGCGTCCTCGGCGAGCATCTCGCGCAGCTTCTTGATATAGGCGTCGGCATAGACGCGGCAACCCAGGTCGTTGGGGTGAGAACCCTCTATCATATACTCTTCGCCAAAGGCGATGTCGGCCTTGTTCATATAGAAGAGGTTCTTGACTCCCTCTGCCTTGAGCTCATCGTAGGCTTTGTGGAGAGCGGCGTTGCCACGGTTGTACTTGGCGGCGACATTGGCGCGGAACACGCTGTCGGGCGTGGGGTGGCACTCGCAGAGCAGGATGGGGGCATCGCTCTTGGCGCGCAGCTTCATCACACCCTCCTTGGCACGCTTGATGATTTCGGGCTCCTTGAGGTTGAAGCTGTTGGGCATAGCATCAACGACGAAGGCACGGGCGTTGATCTCGCTGAGCATGTCGAAAACGGCAGGCTCCATGCGGGCTGAGCCCGAGAAGCCCAGATTGATGACGGGATATTCCATCTCGCGCTCCACGATATTGGTAATCGCCATACCGGGACGCGAGGGAGAGGCACCCTGGATGATGGACGAGCCGTAGATGACGATGGGGCGCTCGGGCGACTGGTGGATGAACTGGAAGCTGGCATTGGCGTCGACACCTACCTCGAGCCACTTCACGCCGTTGTAGTTGGGCAGATAGAGGGTATACTCCACGCCACGGCTCTTGTTCTTGAAGGTCAGGTTCTGCCATTCCATGCGGGCGGTGTCGGCCTTCATCTTCCAACTCATGTGGTTGGCTATCCAGTGGGTATCACCGTCGGGAGTCTTGCCGTAGAGGTCTACGCCCGACTTGTTGATACCGGTCATATTGAAGCCGTTGTAGTTGTTTGACGGACATCCGTAGCGCACGCGGATAGTCTTGGAGTTGGAGACGAAGCGCACGATGACGCCGGCGGTCTGGGCCTTCAGGCTCCACACGTTCTTGGGCAGCGTGGCAGCGAATCGCTCGGGCAGACGGTCATAACTCTTTCCCATTTCCTTGTTCCAGGCGCGTCCGCAGATGTAGGGCTCGTCACCGTCCATGGGGTTCATCCATTTCACTTGTTGTGCCGTGGCTTGGATGGTCATCATCCAGAGCAGCACGATCATCGAGATGTGTTTAATCTTCATTGGTTGTTTATTTTTAATAGTTAATGAGTTTCGTTTTAGGGTCTATTCAAAGTAGAATGTAAGCACTATCATCTTGGTGCGCGTCTCGCTGATGCTGCGTGCGAAAGGCTTCATCGCGTCGTCCTTGAGCTTGTCGGGATGGGAGGTGTCGAGGCTGTTGATAAGACTGAACATGAACTTCAGTTCGGGCCTCAACTTGAAGTAAGGCAGGTAGAAGTCGCAGCCCAAGCCCACCTCGGCAAAGGTGTCATAACGCTTCAGTCGCACGATGTCGTCATCTCTGCCGCTCAGATTAATCATGGGGTTGATACCCGCCATGATATAGGGACGGTGATTGTTGAAGCGCGGCGCGGCGAAGATGAGGTCGAGCGCCGAAGACACGTAGATAGACTTCAGGTCCTGATAGCGCACGATGCGGTTGCCACCAGCGTCGGTCTGGGTCTGATGATGGAAGGTGAGATGACGGTTGCCAAAGTAGAGGGCTGGGGCTACACGAAACTGGAAATTCTGACTCAGACGGAATTCGCCCAGTACACCCACGTTGAGACCAGCATCCCAGCGGTCCTGGTCGGCAGAGATGAGCACCTGCTGCTGGGTTCCGTCCTCGGCGGTGATGGTCTGCGGGCCTACGTTGACCATCTCCATATCCTGCATGTGGGTTCCCACGAGTATACCGAAATGGAATGGGCGCAGGTCGGTATAAGGGCGGTTCTCGACCTTGCGTTCCTGGGCATCGGCAGCCATCGTGGCTACTACCGCCATCAGGACAATAAGGATATATTTCTTCATCACGTGCATCACATTATATATATAATAAGGTGTTACGGCGCCCTTGGAGCTGCGCCCCACCACTATCTCTTGCAAATTTACGACAAAAATACTGAAACATACCCCAATTTCCGATAAAAATACATGACAGACAGTGAAAAGCACGCTCCGCATGACCATCATTGCACCGCCCGATGCCCTGACGAGTGAAAAAACTGAACAAGTTGCGCAACTTTTAGAACAGCATGTGAAAAAAATCGGCTACAACTCTTGCACAGTTTGCAATAACACATTATATTTGCAGCAGATAAATGGCACCGCCATTACCGACGGCGCCAATAGTATTAACTCAAAACACATAGATCATGAAAAAGATTTTATTTGTAGCAGTAATGTTACTGGCCTCAGCAGCCACATTCGCCCAGAACAGCGTAGGACAGTTCACATTTACCCCCAAGGTAGGTCTTAACATCGCAGACTTCCAGAAGTGCGAAGGCTCTGATGCCCGTTTCGGTCTTGTTGCCGGTGGTGAGTTTGAATATGGTCTTTCTGACATGGTAGGCTTGAGCTTCGGAGCTCTCTACTCGATGCAGGGTGCCAAGTACAAGGACGGCGGTGTTACCGAGACCTTGAAGGCCGACTACATCAACATCCCTCTGCTTGCCAACGTATATGTAGCTCCTGGTTTTGCTGTCAAACTCGGTCTTCAGCCCGGTTTCAATGTAAACAGTGAGTACAAGGCAGCCCGCGGCAGTTCATCTGTCACCACAAGCGTAGACGCCAAGACTGTAGACCTCTCTATTCCAATCGGCGTTTCTTACCAGTTTGACAATGTTGTCATCGACGGCCGTTACAACTGGGGCCTCACCAAGGTATATGAGAACAGCGACTACAAGAACAGCGTATTCCAGATTACCGTAGGTTACAAGTTCGCCCTCTAATCCAGTATAGAGTTTAACAACAATGGGGACTATCCGCCGCTTGGTTGGCGTATAGTCCCCATTTTCTGTATCAGCATTGGCGTTACTTTCTGCCTTTGCCTCGGTTGGCTCTCTGTTCACGGTATTTGGCTTTCTGCCTTGCCGAGCCCGAGCCGTGGGCACCGGTGATATACTTTTTCTTCTTGGCTTTGGTCTTCACTTTACCGTCTTGACCGCCATTGCCTTTGGGCGCGCTTCTGAACACAAGTCCGCCCTCGATGATATCGTCGATGTCTGCCATAGTCTGTGATGGATTAATGATGGAACAAGCGCACACCTGTAAACGCCATGGCTATGCCATACTTGTCGCAGGTGTCGATAACATTGTCGTCGCGTATGCTGCCTCCAGCCTGTGCGATATACTCTACGCCGCTCTTGTGGGCACGCTCGATGTTGTCGCCAAAGGGGAAGAAGGCATCGCTACCCAGTGTCACGCCCTTGTTCTGGGCGAGCCACTCACGACGCTCTTCTGCGGTGAGAGGCTCTGGCTTCTCGGTGAAGAACATCTCCCAAGTACCGTCGCGCAGCACATCTTCCCACTCGTCAGAGATATACACGTCGATGGTGTTGTCGCGGTCGGCGCGACGTATGCCTGGCTTGAAGGGGAGCGCCATTACCTTGGGGCACTGCCTCATCCACCATGTGTCGGCCTTGCTGCCTGCCAGACGGGTGCAGTGGATACGGCTCTGCTGTCCGGCGCCGATACCGATGGCCTGACCGTCCTTGACATAGCATACCGAGTTGCTCTGGGTATATTTCAGGGTGATGAGGGCGATGACCAGGTCACGGCGAGCCTCATCGGTGAAGGTCTTGTTCTGGGTAGGGATGTTCTCAAAGAGAGCGGGATCGTCGAGACGTATCTCGTTGCGTCCCTGCTCGAAGGTGATGCCAAACACCTGCTTGCGCTCGATGGGCGCGGGCTGGTAGTCGGGGTCTATCTGTATCACGTTGTAGGTACCCTTGCGCTTGTCGCGGAGCACGGCGAGAGCCTCGTCGGTATAACCCGGAGCTATCACACCGTCGCTTACCTCGCGCTTGATGAGCAGGGCAGTAGCCTTGTCACACACATCGCTCAGCGCCACAAAGTCGCCATACGAACACATACGGTCGGCACCGCGGGCACGAGCATAGGCACAAGCCAGGGGCGACAGCTCGAAGTCAACGTCATCGACAAAGTAGATGTGGCGCAGCGTGTCGGTCAGGGGCAGACCGATGGCAGCTCCTGCCGGACTCACGTGCTTGAACGACGCTGCGGCGGGCAGTCCTGTGGCAGCTTTGAGTTCGCGCACCAGCTGCCAGGAGTTGAGGGCGTCAAGGAAATTGATGTAGCCTGGGCGGCCGTTGATAACCTGGAGGGGCAATTCGCCTTCCTCCATAAAGATACGGGAAGGCTTCTGGTTCGGATTACATCCGTACTTAAGTGCAAGTTCTTTCATCTTGTGAGTATTATATACTTTCGGGTGCAAAATTACGAAAAAAAGATTACACCCCGTGGCTGACATACAGTATTTTTTCGTATTTTTGCACCCATATTGTTTATGAGCAATTATCAGATGTTATGAAACGGGAGTTAGAGACACTTCTCAAAGGATTGGAATCGGGCATCGTGCGCCATGTTGATGCCCGCCGGCTGTGGCAGCTGGTCACTCACGGCCGCCGCCCATCAGACAAGACACTCGACCGACTTGCGCTGCTTGCCGGCTTTCAGAACTGGAAAGACCTGCGCGAGGCTATGCGTGGCGAGAGCGACGCTGCCTTCGGTTTTGAAGAAGAAAAGGAGAAGCCTCGCTCGTCCCAGCCATAACGGGGGACGGGCGAGGCTTCCCGGTTTTATAGTCTATCCGCCTTGGACTTGCCGTAATTGGTTATATTATATCCCTGTCCTGGATAAGATTGACTCGATAGCCCACGGAGATGATGGCATCGAGGTTATAGAACAACGTGTTGCGCCGAACCACTCTCGCACCTTCTTGTTGAACTACCGAGATTTTCTCGGTAGTTGCCTCCTGGTTCAATTCATTCGTACCATACATGTTCTTCAGATGCAAACCGATGTTATCAGCGGAACAATCAAAATAGCAGCCAATTAACATAACTTGGTAACCAAACTACATATACACCTCAATCCCATTCACCTCAAAATATAGGAGCTGCGAAAAGAGTTTGACTTCCTCGAAGGTAAGCATCGAGGACTCCACATCATACTCATAGGCAGACTTGTCATCTTAGAAGGTAGTGACACCAAGCGAGGTGGCGATGAAGCGGTCGAGATTGAACTTACTCTTGGTGACACAAGTGAGGTTCGTCAACAGATATTGCATGAAGCGATGGAGTAAGCTACCTGATAACAGCATAGGAAAGATGCACAAAGTGCAGGAAAGGCGATGCGCCACGCCATAACTCCTTTGAAAATCGGGATTGGCTACCTTTCGTTATTGACTCCCACGCCTGAGAGATCGCAAAAGCTAAAGGTGCAGATGAAACGAAGCGTAACAGGAGGTGAAGACTGGGCTGCTGCCCACAAAGGAAAAGCCCTTGTCCTACGTTGCTTGGGCGCAAGACAAAGGCTTTACTGAAAGGCTGATTAGGAGAAGTTTCGCTTCATTGAAGTTTCATAGTCTTTGATGTCTTTACTTTTTACTAATGTCATCATCAGATTGCTTACGAAACCTTGAGCGATAAACCGAAATATTTGTGGTTACATCTTTTCCTCCTACTCGACCATATACTTTTATAGTGGCTTTTGCGATTAAGAAGCCCGACGGGAAATCTTCATCCTTCAACTTGGCAAAGTGAATGCGAAGTATCTTATTGTCAGTATTTTTCACAGAGACACCAACCTCTTCCTCGGTGGCAGAGATATCTTTCCCTTCATTGTTTCTTTCTATTCCAAAACTGCAATCTAATGAATAGTTAATATTGTCGCAGTTAGTGCATGTCAGCTCTAAATCACCATCAATATAAGTATACGAATAGATGAAGTATTTCGATACCTTAGGGTAAAAAGTTATACCTATTTCTTCGGGATAATAGCTGACACTTATATATTCAGGATTAGTATTTGAAGTAGCCTTAAACAAAAGGGGCGAGTCTTTCACTTCATCGCAACTGCTTAACATCACAACAGTAAGCAATGAAAATAGCATGATTAAAAGCTTGTTCATATCTATAATTTATTTTGGATTCATGTTCACAAAGGTACTGTTTTTTCTCATTCATGGAGCGATGTAGCAATTATTTTATTCCGTTTTATTGCTGTCCGCCAAAACTATAAAGAGTACAATTCTCCCGCCCTAAATCCTCTCCATAGAAGTATTTATAGTCTATCCACCTTGGGATAGACCCTCTTGCTACAAGTCTATCACATCACCGTCATCGGGTACCACTATCCCACCCTTATACTCCTGGGCAGCCTCGTCGGCATAGCGCTGGCGGCGGGTGTCGAGGTGGTCGTCTTCGGTGTGGTAGAGTATCAGATGCCGTGCTCCGAGCTCGTGAGCCACGCGTCCGGCATCGAGCGCCGTGCTGTGGCTCTTCTCATAGGGATAATAGCGGTCGCGGTCGGCATAGAGACAGAAGGCTTCGCTCATGAGCCAGTCGGCGCCTTCGGCGTAGCGACGGCAGAGCGGGTTGTAGGGTTCGTCGCCTAGACACACCACCACCGCGCCACCAGGCAGCGTGGCACGGAAGCCATACTGGGGTTCCTTCTTGGAGTGGATGTCGAAACTCTGCATCCCTATGTCGCCTACATTGAAGCCGGTACCGTCGCCCACTTCGTGCATGACCACACGCTCGCCCATCAGGCGGCGGTGCTTGGCCGAGAGCGTCTCGCCGCAAATCATGCTGATGACGCGCAGCACCTTAGCATGGCTGTACACATGAAACCGACCCTCATAGCCCGTAGCCGAGAGCACCATACGTATCACCCAGATGGTGCCCAGGATGTGGTCGGTGTGGGCGTGAGTGACATACATGTGATGCAGGTCCTTGATGGCTATCCCCGCCTGCTTGAGGCGCTGCAGTATACCGTTGCCGCCGCCGGCATCGACCAGCAGGGTGGTCGTGTCGGTCTGCAGGACAAAGCAGGTGTTGTAGCACCGGGTGACGGTGGCGTGGCCGGTGCCGAGTATGACGATTCTGTTCATCTATATATCTGTTTACTTATATATAACCATGTAGGTCGCTGTCTACCCTACTCCCTTGTCATTCTATGCTTTCGTCGGCGTCTTCCTCTTCAGCCTCTTCGACAGGGAGGGGCAGTCTTGCCTTGCGCTTCAGATTCTCCTTAGCACCCATTTTGATGAGTTTGCGGGCAGAGGTGGCTATGCTCTTGCCAGCAGGAGCGGTGACACCCTTAACCTCGTCAAAGGCATGGCGCGTCTTGACCAGCATGTCGTCGGCGGTCTGGAAGCGCTCATAGAAGAGCTGCACCCTATTGACCAGTTCGTTGGCAGTCTTCATGATTTCTTCCTGGTTCTCGGCCTGGCGCACCTGTCGCCAAGTCATCTCCAGCACGCGGAGCATCATATAGAGCGTCTGGCTGCCCGAGATGATTACGCCCTGGTCGTAGGCGCTCTTCCAGATGTCGGGCGCATTGGCGAGGGCGAGCTGCAGAGCACTCTCGCTGTAGATGTACATCATCACAAAGTCGAGTTTGGCCTTCCCCTTGCCGGTATATTCGTAGTAGCGTTTGGCGGCGAGTTCCTTGATGTGGTTGCGTACCGACGTGATGTGGCGCTCCAAGGCTTGGGCGCGCTCTTCGTCGGTCTCGGCGTTGTGGTAGTCCTCAAAGGCCTTGAGTGACATCTTGGCATCGATGATGACATCGCGGTTGCCGGGGAAGTGGAGGATGACATCGGGTATCATGCGGCATCCGCTGTCGTCGCCACGCAGACTCTTGCCCTGCTCATCGCGCATGGTCGTCTGCTCTTCAAACTGCACGCCCTCTTCCAGCCCCATATTCTCAAGGAGCGTACGCAGCTGGAGCTCGCCGAAATTGCCCTGCACCTTGTTTTCGCTCGTGAGCGCCTGTGCCAGCTTGTCGGCGCGCTCGCCCACCTCCTTGGCCTGACGCAGGTTCTCCTTGATGGTGGCGTCGAGCTTCACCATGCGGTCGGCCTGGTCGCGGTCGTTACGCTCCACCGCCTCACGCATCTGCTTGAGGTTTTCGTGCAGCGGGTTGAGGATGGCCGACAGCTGCTCACTGTTCTTGGAAGTGAGCTCTTCGCTCCGCTTCTTGAGTATGGTCTCCGAGGCGGTGTTGATCTGCTCTTTGATGAGCTCGGCCTGCTGTTCCATCTGCTTCGCCTGCTGCTGGCGCATCTCGTCGAGCTGACGGCGATAGTGCTCGTCGGTCTCAGTCTTCTGCTTCTCATAGAGGGCCTTGAGCTCGGCACTCTGGCGGGCAAACTCTTCACCCATCTTCTCTGCCTGAGCCTCGAGTTCACTGCGGTGTTCCTCTTTCTGCCGGTCTATGGCAGCCTGCAGCTGTTGGGCCTGCTTGCCGTAGGTCTCGGCTTGTGTGGCATAGCGTTCACGCTCGGTGATGGCCACGCTGTGCTGCTGCCTGAGTTCTTCGGTCTGGCGCTGCAGCTGCTCTGCCTGTGCCTTCAGGGTGTCGTTCTCGGTCTGCAGGAGCATGGTGCGTGCCGCCTGCCGGCTGTTGCCTATGCGCGCCAGCACCCACACCACGACGGCTGTCGCACACACGATGATAAGAGTTTCGATGATTCCCATAATACTTACTGTTATATGTGATACTGACAAGGCGAGCGCCAGTATGCTTGGCCTCGCCTTTTATGGCAGGTCTGCCGCCGTGATTGACGCCACGGCGGCAGACTGTGTAATCTTTCGGGTCCGCCAGGCTGGCAGCGGTGGCGCCAGTGGCAGACCGTTGTCGGTCTATGCTTCCAGCGGCAGCCTACTCATACACCTTGGCTTCGCGGCGGTGGTGCAGCACATCGAGGGCGTTGAACGCCAGTGCCTGCATCTCGTCTTCGCCGGGATAGCAGTGGATGGGGGCGAGGAAGCTGATGCGCTCGCGCAGACGGCTGACGAGATAGTCTGAGCGCACGAGTCCGCCGGTGAGCAGTATGGCGTCTATATTGCCACAGAGCACGGCGCCCTCGGAAGCGATATTCTTGGCCACCTGATAGATCATGGCGTCGACCACCAGTTCGGCGTGTTTGTCACCACGGGCTATGCGACTCTCGATTTCCTTCATGTCGTTGGTGCCCAGGTGGGCTATCAGTCCAGCCTGTCCGGCTATGCGCTTGAGCAGTTCCTTCTCGGTGAACTGGCCGCTGAAGCAGAGGCGTATCAGGTCGGCTGCAGGCAGCGAACCGGCACGCTCGGGCGAGAAGGGTCCCTCGCCGTCGAGGGCGTTGTTGGCGTCTATGGCACGGCCTTTCTCGTGGGCAGCGATAGAGATGCCGCCACCCATGTGGCAGATGATGAGGTTGAGGTCTTCATAGCGACGGCCGATCTCCTGGGCATAACGGCGGCCGATGGCGCGCTGGTTGAGGGCATGCCAGATGCAGATGCGGTGCATCAGGGGCGAACCGCAGATGCGGGCAAGGGGCGACAGCTCGTCTACCACGCCGGGGTCGGCGATGAAGGCACGGCAACCGGGTATCATGCGGGCTATCTCGTAAGCCATGATGCAGCCCAGGTCACAGGCGTGCTTGTGGATGGCTTGGCGTGTGTCGTCGAGCATCTTCTCATTGATTTCGTACACACCGCCCGAGACGGGCTTGGCGAGACCGCCACGGCCTATCACAGCCTCGAAGAGATAGTCGATGTCCATGCGCTTGAGTTCGTCGATGACGAGCTTGCGGCGGAAATCGTACTGGTCGGTGACTTCGTCAAACTGCGCCAGTTCCTCCACCGTGTGGCGAATGGTGCGCAGCATGATGGGGGTGGCGTCCTGATACACGGCTATCTTGGTAGAGGTCGAGCCGGGATTGATGACTAATATATGCATGGGGTCAGGCGTTTTTGAGTGATTGGAGGGCAGCCAGGGCCAGACTGTAGTACTTGCTGTCGGTATCGTCGCCGCGCGAAGGCATCACCACGGGCACATCGGGGCCCTGCAGCACAGCAGCTATGCGGGCAGAGGCAAGCAGGGTGATGGTCTTGTGAAACACGTTGGCTGCCTCGATGTCGGGGAACACCAGGGCGTCGGCATCGCCACCCACGGGAGAGTCGATGCCCTTGACGGCGAGGCTCTCAGGACACATCGAGGTCTTGAGGTCCAGCGGGCCGTCGATGATACAGGGGCCAAACTCGCCCTGACGGCCGCGCTCGATGATGTCGGCATAGCCGCCGGTATGGGGGAAGTGGCGCTCGTCGATATGCTCGGAACAGTGGATGAGCGAGATGCGCGGACAGTCGATGCCCATGCCGTGGCAGAGGGTGGCGAGATAGCGGGTCTGGCTGATGCGCTGTTCCTGGGTGGGATAAGGTATGACGGCGGCATCGCTGTATGCCACCAGTTTGTGATAGCCGGGCATCTCTGCCACAGCGGTATGGGTAAGCACCTCACCACGGCGCAGCAGACCCACCTCCTTGTTGAGGATGGCACGCAGCAGGATGTCCGAACTGATGAGCCCCTTCATCAGCACATCAGACTCGCCTCTATGGGCCATCGCCACAGCCTCGGCGGCAGCCTGGGCAGGGTCGGCATTGTCTACTACTATGGGTTCTATCCATCCCTCACCGGCGGCACGCTTCAGCGCCTCGGCCGAAGAGTTGTCGTTGGGACACACTGCTGCCACACGAACCTTACGGCCCAGTGAGCGCAGGCGTGAGATGAGTCCCTCAAAGCTGTTTGTGTCAGTCATTGTCATGTTTTAGTGGTTGGCGTAAGTTACATTTGCATTTGCGCCTCAAAATTACGTAAAAAACTCAATGCCAACAAATGTTTTCCGATAAAAAACCATACCGGCACACAATTATTAACAAGGTATGGCAACGTGGGGAGTGTTGCGAATGGCCGCAGGCGTTATACTCAATCTTATAATTTCCACCAACCCATTTCTGGCAATTATCCTGCTGCAAGTAACGCCTTCGGCTAAGCGCAACTCTTACAGAGTAGCAATATTAGTGGGTGCATTACCCAGGGTAGCGGGCTGTGCCCGCAACCCTGGGCTATGAAATCGCAACTCTGTCAGAGTTGCCGGGGGTGCGTACCAGCCAACTGCGGCCCCATCCCACGCCCACGACATCAACGTAATTTATACCAATGACAAGTCCATATCCAACCCACTGGCTACCCATCAGCAGCGGCAACTCTAAACCGAAGGTCACCAGCGTGGCGATGTGCGTCGCGGAAAGGTAATAGGGTCGCCGAGATGCGTACCATCCACTATGTAAAACTCGAGATACGACCCATTTGACAGGCCGTCAGCAGCAGCAACTCTGTAGGAGTTGCGGTTCCCCAGCCCAGGGTAGAGGTCTCATCTGTGGTAAAAGTTGAATTATGTATGATGTAAAATTTGAATACGAGCAAGAGGCCTAACCACAACAGGTCGGTTGCAGGCACAGGCAAACAAGAGACTACGGCTGCCGTATGCACTCCAGCGGGAAGCGCACAAAGCAGATTGGTCATGATGTAGTCTGTAATAATCGAGGTGTCTATAGTCGGGGGTGCGTCAGACACAAGCAGAGGGGCATACAGCACGCAGCCAATGCCTACAGGCCGCACAAGAAGCACGGGAAGAAACGATCGGGAGTGAAACTGATTGTATCTTAACGAGGTGCAAAGTGAACTATATTCCTGAAAACAGCGTAAAGGATTGATATATTTAACATTGTTAAAATCGCAGAAAAGCCCACGGTGTCCGCGACGCTGACGGCAGAAAACCGAAAGGCAAAAGCGACTGCCCGCGGGGAGCCGCTTTTGCCTTTCTGTCCTTGTGGATGTCTACCTCAAAAGGGTGCCTGCCCCGAAGGCAAGCCCCCCTGACCATGCAGCCCAATCGCTATCGGGCGGCACTGGCGGCACTATGACATCATCTTAATCGGCGTATAGCCTGGCGGGTGACCTGGGTCATAATGAGCATCATCTTTTCGGGGTCGCGCAGATTGGCGTCGGCGACCACACGGTGGATATCTATCTGCTTGTCGGCATCGAGCAGCACATCGACGAGCAACGCGCGACAGGCGGGGGTGAAGTCGAGGCTGACGAGGGCTGCTTCGACACTGTCGCGGCTATGGGTGAGCACAGCGGCATTGAGCTTCTCACTGGAGTCGGGCGAGGACGGGCATGGCGGCATGGGATGCTGGCGCATGAAGCGCTGGGCAAGGCTCTCGACACCGGCTATAGCCTGCTGGTAGGCGGTAGCGTCGTGGATGGGGCTGGACGAAGCGATGCTGTCGAGCACCGACTGAAGGCTGGAGACGAACGTCTGCCAATCGTCGATGGTGACGGGCTGTGAGGGGATGGCTGCGGGAGACGCGACGGGACGCGACTTGGGGTTGGGGCCATAGACGCGCGAGAAGCGGGCACGTATCTCACCCTGATAGGGGAACGACCACTCCAGGCAGTAGGCTGTGCGATAGCCCGGGCGCGTGGCGTCGACAAAGAGCGCGGCGATATGGTTGATATAATTGCGGCCTATGGTGACAGCGTTGCCGGGGGTGTAGGTGAGACGGCGCTGGTGCTTGTGGTCGTTGGCAGAAAAGACTTTGTAAGCCGTCGCGGAGGATGCGAGGAAAGCCTCTCTCAAGGTGTCAATAAGCGCGCGGTTGCGCTCGCGGACCACAAACTCGTAGACCTCGGCAGAACCCTCGACCTGCATGGTGGCAGGGTCGCGCACGATGTTGGGATAGACTTCCATCTTGACCGCCTTACGCAGGTGGGCAAATGACTTCTCGATGGGCTGCTGCGCATGGGCTGGCGCAACGAAGAAGAGCGCGAGGCTCATCACAAGGGCATGAATAGGTTTCATAACTGTTAAGATATTAATGGGTTAGACATTCTCGGCAAGCAGGTCGTCGACCGTCTCGGCCCCTTCTTCCAGGGCGGCGCAAATGTCGAGCGAGTTGAGCTCGCCGGCGACGATAAGGGCGGTGATGGTCTGCAACTGGGCGTTGGCGTGCTGCTGCGCCATATCGTCCATCAGATTGGCGGTGGCGACCACCGTCTCTGCCATAAGCTGGCGATAGAGCGTGTCGACAGGTTGGGCTGGGACGACGCAGGCAGGGGCAGACTTGCGGACGGCTGGGGCGG
>NZ_NPJM01000005.1:0-8411 GCF_002251455.1 Prevotella sp. P4-51 | reverse complement strand
TTATCTTAAATCTTTCAAAGAACTCTTTCTTCAGCGCTCAGGAGAAGTGTTTCATTCTCGAAAGCGGATGCAAAGGTATAGCTTTTTTCAACACAAACCAAACATTTCAACAAAAAAGTTGAAAATAAACGCAATTTTTTTCGCATATTTTGACAAAAGAGGCCATTTTCGCCCATTTTGTCACGATTTTAGTGGCTCTATAGCCAATCTTCGCGTCATATTCCACCCACGCCAAAAGAGCGGGAAAAACCGCGAAAAGCACCCGAAGGTGCCTCTCGACCCTCATCACGCCCACAGCCACCACCACGACACGACCCGACGCCCATAATCGTCAAACAGGGCACCACCGATACCATTCCCGCGCATCCATCCAGCCCCCACGTGCCTATATATAATATAATAATGTGTAGATATTGTCAAAAACTTATGAATTAAGGTCAAAAAACAAGATGCGCAATGCCAACAATCAGTTAACTTTGCAGAAAAACTAAAAATCTTACATTAATCATGAAGAATAGAAAGTGTTTCTTTGCGGTTGACTTAGGCGCAACCAGCGGAAGAACTATCATAGGCACCCTTGCAGACGGCAAGGTTGCTTTGGAGGAGATTACCCGTTTTGGCAATCCTCTAATCAATGTCAATGGCTTTTTCTATTGGGACCTCTTTGCCCTATATAATGAAATCATCAAGGGACTCAAGACCGTCGCCGAGCGTGGCATTGAGATTACGAGCATAGGTATCGACACCTGGGGATGCGACTTCGTATGCATTGGCGACGACGGCCAGCCTCTGCGCAACCCACTCGCCTACCGCGACCCACACACCATGGGCATGATGGAGCGCTACTTCGAAGAGAAGATTAGCCGCGCCGAGATATATCAGCGCACCGGCATCCAGTTCATGAACTTCAACTCCCTCTTCCAGCTCTACACCATGGGCGAGATGGGCAACGTGGCACTGCGCAATGCCAAGAAGATACTCTTCATGCCCGACGCGCTGAGCTACATGCTCACCGGAAACGCCATCTGCGAATACACCGTAGCCTCGACCTCAGAGATGCTCAACCCCACCACGGGCGACCTTGACGAGCAACTGCTTGAGAGCATAGGATTGAACCGCGAGCAGTTTGGCACACTCACCCACCCCGGCACCATCATCGGCACCATCAACGAGGCCGTGCAGAAGCAGACCGGACTCGGCGCCGTGCCCGTGATAGCCGTAGCCGGACACGACACTGCCAGCGCCGTAGCCGCTGTGCCCGCCAAGGACGAAGAGTTTGCCTACCTCAGCAGCGGCACATGGAGCCTCATGGGTATCGAGTCCAAGAGAGCCATCATCAACGACCGCAGCTACGAGCTCAACTTCACCAACGAGGGCGGCGTAGGCGGAACCACACGTTTCCTCAAGAACATCTGCGGCATGTGGCTCTATGAGCGATGCCGACAGGAATGGTCAGAGCTGCGCCATCTGGGACACCTCGAGCTGCAGAAGGAAGCCTGGGAGATAGAGGACAACGAGAGTTTCATCTTCCCCGACGACCCCTGCTTCACCAATCCCGACTCCATGGTAGCCACCATACAGCAGTATTGCCGCGACCACGGCATGCCCGTGCCCGAAACCCACGGACAGATTATCCGCTGCATCTTCGACTCGCTCGCCCGACGCTACAGCGAGGTGCTGGGCTACCTGCGCGAGTTCAGCGAGACCGACATCAAGGTGCTCCACATCATCGGAGGCGGCTCCAAGAACGACTTCCTCAACCAGCTTACCGCCGACGCTTGCGGCATCACCGTACTGGCTGGCCCACAGGAGGGCACAGCCTTGGGCAACGTGATGCTCCAGGCCAAAGCAGCCGGAGAGGTAGATGACATCTGGCAGATGCGCCATATCATCGCCAACTCGGTAGAGATTAAGAAATATGAACCAAAAAAATAACAAAATCATGAAAGTAGAAACCATTGAACAGAACTATGCCATCGCCAAGGCGCGTTACGCTGAATTTGGCATAGACACCGACAAAGCCATCGCCGAACTCGAGAAGACCCCTATATCACTTCACTGCTGGCAAGCCGACGATGTGACAGGCTTTGAGAGCAACTCGGCTCTTACCGGTGGCATCCAGGCCACAGGCAATTACCCCGGCAAGGCACGCAACATCGACGAGCTGCGTCAGGATATAGAGAAAGTACAGACCCTGCTCGCAGGCAACCATCGCCTCAACCTCCACGAGATTTACGGAGAGTTCGGCGGCAAGTTTGTAGACCGCGACCAGGTAGAAGTTTCCCACTTCCAGGGATGGATTGACTGGGCAAAGGAGCACAACCTGAAGCTCGACTTCAACTCCACCAGTTTCTCCCACCCCAAGAGTGGCGACCTCTCGCTGGCCAATCCCGACAAGGCCATCCGCGACTTCTGGATTGAGCACACCAAGCGCTGCCGCCGCATCGCCGATGCCATGGGTAAGGCACAGGGCGACCCCTGTATCATGAACATCTGGGTTCACGACGGAAGCAAGGATCTCACCGTAGAGCGCTATCGCTACCGCCAGATTCTCAAAGAGAGCCTCGACGAAATCCTCGCCGAAGACCTGCCCCACATGAAGTCCTGTCTCGAAGCCAAGCTCTTCGGCATCGGTCTCGAAGCCTACACCGTAGGTTCTCACGACTTCTTCGCAGGCTATTGCTCCAAGAACAACGCCATCTACACCCTCGACACCGGCCACTACGAGCCCACCGAGAATGTGAGCGACATGGTTTCCAGCCTCCTCCTCTTCGTGCCCGAGCTGATGCTCCACGTGAGCCGCCCCATGCACTGGGATTCCGACCACGTGACACTCTTCGACGACAACACCCGCAACCTCTTCACCGAGCTTGTGCGTGCCAACGCCCTCGACCGTGCCCACATCGGCCTCGACTACTTCGACGCATCCATCAACCGCATCGGAGCCTACGTCATCGGCGTACGTGCAGCCCAGAAGTCTCTGCTCCAGGCATTCCTTGAGCCGCTTGCCACACTGCGCAAGTACGAGGACGACGGCAAGGGCTTCGAGCGCCTCGCCCTCCTCGAGGAGATGAAGACCCTCCCATTCGGCGCCGTATTCGACTACTTCAACCTCAAGAACAATGTGCCTGTAGGCGAGCAGTACATCGCCGAGGTACAGAAGTACGAGCAAGAAGTTCTGTCCAAGAGATAATGCTATATATATAATAAGGTATATAGCGCACTTATCACCCGCCGCATCATCAGTGCGGCAACCACTCACTTCAGGGTTGCAGGTTCCATTCCCGCAACCCTGTTTCTTTTGTTGCCCCCCAAAATCGGTCATCAGACTCCAGCTCATATCCGTGTCGCTTTTGAGCAGATTGTCTCGGTATAGATTGAAGACATGGCAGACTATGCCGAAACACAAACAGAGGGAAGATGCCAAAAGAGAACTGACTCATGGACAAAGGTTCACCACACTCCATTCTGTATACCAGCCGCCCTATGAGCATTATCCCGCCACTTTAGCGTGGCAGCGATAAAAAATCGCTAAGAACAATGTAATTAAAGAACTTTGTAGTATTTTTGCTGTCCCAAAGGAACAAGAAACAGACGCAAATGATACAGCTAAAAGAAAATCAAGGTATTCCCCGCAATATTCTCCTGATGATGGCCATCATCGCAGGACTCACAGTAGCCAACTGCTACTACAACCAACCGCTGCTCGAACTAATCCGTCACGACATAGGCATTACCGAGCAGAGCGCCAACCTCATCACCGTGATTACGCAGATAGGCTATGCGCTTGGCCTATTCTTCCTCATTCCCCTGGGCGACATGTTTTCACGCAAGAGACTCATCCTTGTCAATATGAGCATCGCTGCCGTGATGGCCATCGTGATGGCAGTGGCACAAAACGTGTGGATGCTCTGGGGGGCTTCGTTGCTGATAGGAGCCTGTTCCGTGATTCCACAGTTCTTCATCCCGATAGCAGGACAGTTTTCTGCACCCAAGAACAAGAGCAGGAATATGGGCTTTGTACTATCCGGATTACTGACGGGCATCCTTACCTCACGGGTGATTAGCGGCTACATCGGCGAATGGCTGGGATGGCGCGAGATGTTTATTATCGCCGCCTTCGTGATGCTCATCTGCATGGGCGTGATGCTATTGATGATGCCAGAGATGAAACGCAACTATGAAGGTACTTATAGAGGACTAATGAGCACCATGGCAGAGATTATCGTTCTCCACCCCTCGGTACGCATCTACTCCATCCGTGCCGCCTTTGGTTTCGGCAGCATGATGGCCATATGGTCGTGCCTCGCCTTTCATCTTGCCCAACCACCTTTCAGGGCAGGAAGCGACATGGTAGGGATGCTCGGACTCTGCGGCATCATGGGTGCCGTGGCGGCAAGTGGCATAGGCAAACAGGTCCCTAAGTTCGGCATTCGTAAATTCAGTCTGTTCGGAGCAGGCATGCAGATTATGGCCTGGGGAATAGCCTTGCTCTTCGGCGACACCTACGCAGGGCTCATCGCAGCCATCATCCTGGTCGACATAGGATTGCAATGTCAGCAACTCAGTAATCAAAGCGAATGCCTGCAAGAGATTCCGCATGCTTCCAACCGTGCCAACACCATCTTCATGACCACATATTTTATAGGTGGTTCACTCGGTACATTCTGTGCCGGATATTTATGGAACCGAGCCAACTGGTTAGGCGTATGCATTGTGGGCATTACCTTTGCCTTCATATCATTAGCCATCACTCTAAGCAACAGGAAATAGAGGTTCATCTGTAGCGCCGACAGCCCGTGTTTCCAATGCCAGCGAGCGGAGCTCAAAAAACATCAAGACAAAGCAGAAGTTACATGGTACATATCTTAGCTACGCTGTAAGTGCTGGTTGGGGGGGTACATATCATGGCTACCCTGTAAGTGTTGCGATTCCCCAGCCCAGGGTTTCTTGTATCATGCACTATAGATTTGACATATTGGCTGATGTTTTCGGTTATTACAGTGGCATAATTAGACTAAAAAATCTGTTTTATGCAACTAACAGCCTATAAAGTATTTATTCTCACCCTTGAACCAGTATATACTTTGTAAGTATCTGTAAATCAAAAGAAACTTTACGGCATCAAGCATAAATGATACCATAAAGTTCCCATTGTATGCAAGAAATCAATCTTGCGTTGTTTATATCAGAAGATGAATTGTTTGCTGCAAGTTAGCGATTAACATCCATTAACTCGTCTTTTGCTGTTTCAATGGCTGTAAGTTTCAATTCGTCTTCACCCTCCAAAGCATCCAATACTTTGTCGGCAAGCCAAAGGGTGAGCATTTCCTTTTCGTCCACTTTGAAGTATGTTGCCATTTGAATTACTTGGCATCTTTTTGCTCGTCTGTCCCCGCGTTCAATCTTGCTGAACATGGGTGTGTCTATTTCTAAGTATGCAGCCACTTGACGCTGCAATATTCCTTGTTCGTCTCTAAGAGACCTTATCTTGTTTCCTAATAACATATCCGTTTTATTCTTTGTCTAATATTACGATTTCCCAATAGCCTCCATATCTACCACCTGTTCGTTTAATCTTGCCTAATTCACGAAGTTTACGTATTTGCTTCTCAACTCCTCGTGAAGACATATTCAATTGCATTGCGATTTCAGCGGCTGTTATATGTGGGTCTTGTTTTATAATATCTATAATCAAGTCCTTTGTTTCCGAACTTCTTTCCGAACTTTTCGTTTTTGTTTCCGAACCTCTTTCCGAACCAAGTATGTCTGTTTCCGAACTGTTGCTATTCGTTTCTGAACTTTCACGACATCCTTCATGAACAGGAATAGTAACCAAGAACGTCAAGCGGTCATCTGTAGTTTCAAAGATGGCACGTGGTGAACCATTCTCTGCTAACTTTGTTTGTATTGTTGGAACACCAGTTGAGCGACCCTCTGTAAGGTCAAGTTCTTTTAAGAAATCACCCAAACGACGGTTACGATAGCGACGGCTTTTTAGCATATCGCCCTTTTCTATATCCTCCTTGGAGATGCTTCTGTCAGGTCCAGGACAATTGAGTATAGAGATTCCGCTTGGTTCAATGGTAATCTCTATTGGTTCATGCTGCAAGAAATCTCTGTGATATACAGAGTTTACAACTGCTTCCTCAATAGCATCGTATGGATAGTTCCAAAAACGTTCTGCCTCCTGCCTACCGGAAATCTTACGCACATGCTCTTTGAGTACATTGCTCTTGATGTAATCCATTGTCTGTTTTATCATCTGCGGAACACTGCCTTTGAATGTAACTTCTGTGAAATTGTTTGGATCATTCATCTTTCCGTTAGGGAATGTCACTACATCAATCTGAGTGTAAGGGAAGAACTTGCTTGGATTCTCGCAGAACATCATGGCTACCACATTGCGAAGCAAACGGTTTTCTTTTGGTCCTGTGTACAGTTCCATTTGGTCAAGTATGGTAGAAAGCGGAGTCGTTATCACATCATCAGCCAGTTTGCTACCCACTTTGACAAGATAATCACGAAGAAGCACCAGAGAAATATCTTCCAACTGGATGTCGCTATTGCCTCGTTCATCAAAAGGCACACGATTAGCCAACTCTCGCAATTCAACGAGAACTTCACCCCTTGCCTCAATGCTACTTGTACCACTGCGGATGTAGAAGTATTCTTTGGTTCCTTTCGCCGTTACATTTACAGGTACAGAATAAGGGCGATAACTACCAGCAGGACACCATATCACTATCAACTGTTTCCCATCTACCTCCTCTACAGAAGTGCGAGGTAAATAGTATGGAGCCATTTTGTTGTTGTAGCCTACCATCTCCTGCAAGATATTGTCTATCTTTTCCATTGGCACACCATCTACTGGGCGAATTGCCATACCAGTCTTGTCGTCAGTATCGACACCAACGATAATATATCCACCGCCAAGATCGTCAAAGTCATTGGCGAAAGCACATATACTGTGATATATACTTCCTGGATTCCAACCTTTCTTGAACTCAATGCGGTTGGATTCTATTTTCTGCTTGTTAAGCAGGTCGTTTATGTTTATTGCAAGTGCCATATAATTTACTTTATACAAATGTTCAAAAGGCTATCTATTGTTTTGTCAAAAGTCTCTTTATACAAGAGACCTTTAATATATTCTGTCGGAATAGATGAATAACCATATTTTGCTCCGAGTATGGCACACGCCACGGCTGCGTTTGTATCAGCATCGCCTCCCGCATTCACCACAGCGAGAAGCCCATCAACAAATGAAGTAGCATGTCGATAAGCCCAAAGAGCCACGGACAATGTAACTAAGGTATAGCCCATGTGGTCATAGTCTACCAAATTATTAATATTTGATTCACACCACGCTTTGTACACGTATTCACAGATTTCTGCATCATATAACTGTGCCAAACTTTTTATTTGAAATAATGTTGGCGGTTGTATACCATAAACCAATGCGTGTATAAGTTCAGATACAATTACACATGAGCCGACACATCTTGGATCGTAATGGGTGAGCCGACAGATATTCTCAGCACAAGTCCTTATTTCTTTCGGGAAAAGTCCGACTACTGAGGTACGCATCAGCCCACCATTTGCTGCAGACTGATACTTGCTCATTTCCCATACCTTGTGGGATACATCAAACGGATGCTCCACATAGTCGCCAATCATCAGCACCTTATAGGTATTTTCTCCAATACCCATAGGAGTGCCATTGGCCCAGCCTTTGAAGTGCTGGGCGATGTCGTAAAAATTAACACCCTTGTCTTCAATGACCGCATCAGCAATGCAGAGCATCATGTCGGTATCGTCCGTCCAGCCGCCGATCTCCCATCGTTTCCGATGTCTGTCTTGGTATATCTGCTTGTAGTGTTGTAGTCCATGAGGATATTTCCAAGCGATATCCTCATCTGTCATGAATTCCGTCCCCAATCCGAGTGCATCGCCTATGGCTTGACCATAAAGGCAACCTCTAAATCTGTCAATTGTTTTATGCTCCATAGTCGTATGTATCTAAATTTCTATATAATCATCTCTTTTCAACAGAGGAAGTTCTTCAAGGATGACAACATACTCTCCATTTACCAAATAATAATCTATTCGGTCATCCACAACTTTGGTAAGATAGAGATGGAACACACTAATGCCATCATCCTCCATCTGCCATTCGTCTTTAGGAACAAGGAAATATCCATCTCCAATCGAGTTGTTTTGATAGTCTGATTTTCTTACTACTAAAACATCTTCATTCGTGTCATACATTCGTATCATATAAATGTAAAACTTTCTATGGTATAATATCGTTACTTTTAAATAGTTATGTGTAAAATGTTTTTTATGTTTTACTTTTGACACTGGAGAAATCTTTAAGATTCTGTAATGGACTTCCTGCTAAAAGAATA